>NZ_JBPODS010000001.1:307525-466020 GCF_051200995.1 Anoxybacillus eryuanensis
ATACAAAACCTTCACTTCCGCACGTCTCGCATATCCTTGTACCAAGTTTCAATTCCTTATAGGTACGATACAAACTCCAGGGTCGCGTGATTGATGATGCGAAGAAAGGAACGGGTTTCAATTCCTTATAGGTACGATACAAACTACGAGAGCTTGAAGAGCTCCATACCTATGACCTTGGTTTCAATTCCTTATAGGTACGATACAAACTAATCCCTTCCGCCATCGCCAACTCATAAGCTAACCGTGGTTTCAATTCCTTATAGGTACGATACAAACGGGAACTTGGATTCCCTCATCGACCAAATCACAGAAGTTGGTTTCAATTCCTTATAGGTACGATACAAACCCACGCAGATGGCAGACATTAACATACCAATACATCAGGTTTCAATTCCTTATAGGTACGATACAAACCCCCAAAAAGTGTTGATAAATCAATGTGTGGAAAAGCTATATAACAACATTATACATACATCCGAAAATTCAGTCAATAGTCTCCATGCGTTGATACGTCTAAAAAACTTGCAAAAAGCAAACTGTCGTCGATCCCCCGGGGTTTTTGCAAGATTGGAGGTCGACGACAGTTGTGAAATAATACACAAATTACTTATTCCTTCTCTAACAACTTCTGTATTTCTTCTTCCTCAAGGTCTGTGACGTTCGCGATATCTTTGACGCTCATTCCTTTTCTTTTCATCGTCTGTACGAGATGCTTCATACCTTGTATCATCCCTTGTTTGATCCCTTGTTTCATTCCTTCTTCTCTTCCTTTTTCCAACGCCTTTTGTTCATACGAAATCATGAGTTCCAACACTTGTTCTTTTTCTTTCGTCTCCATTTCATTCACCTCGCTTCGTAGTCTTCGTTCTTCTTCATCTGATAGTTTCACATATGTTTCAAAAAAGCCAAACAACAACCGTTGTTTCGCTTCGTCTAATTCCATCCGCACAAGCATGCGTAAAAATTGCTTTTTCAATTCTACCCGTTCACTTTCAGTATACCCCATTTTACTGAGCAGTGCAGCGGCGATCGGGTTGTCTTGGCGAATGTAGTTGCGCCAGTTTTGTTTACGAAGTTCCACGGTGAAAAAATGAAAATCAAGCACATGACCAAACGGAAATTGGAGGGTAAATGTCGATGGTTCATCGCGGATCGTATCGTAGCTAAAGACGGCAATCGGTACGATGTGTTTACGGTGTTTTTCAAACAAACGGCTAAAGTAAATAAACATTCGTTCGGGAAACGACGGTTGGACGTAGCTTTGATTTTCGATATGAACGATAATTAAGCTATCCTCCCCTCTCAGTTTCGTTTCGACCAACAAATCAACGCGATATTTCTCCCCTGCCACTACATCGGTAAATAGCTCCTCCGATAAAAACGATACGTGGTGAAAGTCGATATGCTCATGCATCGTCGGGAAAAAGAGAACGATAAACTCCTCAAAAAACGTCTGAATCAACTATTTAAACAACCGATCGTGGTCAATGGACATACATTCACCTCGCGTACAATAGTTTTAATGTTTTTATTCGACAACATCGATCATTTTCCTGCATACGGAAACATTTGCGCCAGTCGAGAAAAGATGCTGAATACAACGAAAAACCCCGAGCTCTCTAAAAGAACTCGGGGTTTTTGATGATTCCGACTGGGCTCGAACCAGCGACCTCCACCCTGTCAAGGTGGCGCTCTCCCAGCTGAGCTACGGAATCGCGTGTTGTCCTATCGAACACATTTTTTATTATACTGACGGCCATCCACATTGTCAAATACTTTTTTAAAAAATTTTTTAGCCATCGCATACGCAATGGCTAATGGCGAATAAAATCGATGTGCGTGCCTTGGAATAGGCCGTCTTTATATTCATATGTGACGATTAAGCTGCCGATGTATTCGCCTTTTTTCCTTTCAAGCAATAAAACGGCCTTCAGCTTTTGTTTGTCGATCGCATACTTTACAAAGCGATCGAATGTCACTTTTATTCCTCTTTCGCCTTGACGATTGTACGGAATGAGGGCGTGAACATGATCGATGACAAGCTCTGTTCCTTCGTCTGTCTCTTTCATTTTCACACTTTTTAATACAATGGTGCGCGGATCTTCGACGATGACTTCTTCCATGCCGCTTTGGCTATGGGTGAATACGTGCACTTCGTTTTTATATGTTCCGTTGCCGCGCGCTTTCACGAGAAAAACAACGACATCTTCTTTTCCATCTTCCGTCACGTCAATGGAATATAATTGCGGAATGGCTTTTGGGTCGTTCACGTGTTCCCATTCTGGAAACGCATACGTCTCTTTGCCGACGTGCAACATAAAATGGCGCACCCAATCTCCATCTTCTTTTCCACACAATTGCACGTTTGCTTCATCCAATTTTTTCGTGCAAGCATGCCCATTGAACGAAAACGCTGTCATCATTGATAACAATAATGATAAAAACATATGCGTCCTCCAAACCTTTTTTCACTTAGTATGAAGGAAAAACAGAAAAAATATGTATTGCCTTTTATAAAGAAGACATGATATGATAATTAGAAAAACATTCGAAAGGGATGGTGAGCTATGAGACGTGTCACATTAACTGACATCTTCCTTCACCCCATCACCCAAAAATATTTAAAACGCTCAGGCGTCGCGCACGCCATTGCGACCGCATATCATGCGTATCGCCTCGCCTTGCAGTATGGAGTAAACGTCGATTTGGCGACGAAAGCGGCATTGCTTCACGATATCGGTCATTACGAATGGTATTCAAACGGAACATGGGACTATGAAACATACAAACAAAACGACATTCATGCGATCAAAGGGGCAGAGCGAGCGCATAAACTGCTTATTCGACTCGGAGAACATCCTCAGCACGCGAAAGAAATTGCCCTCGCTATTTTGCTTCATACCGACTCGTATCTTCCAGAAGGAGAATTAAAACGAAAGCCGCTCCAGACGATCGTCAAACTTGCTGATGAGGCAGATGAAGAACCGGGTGGCAAACATCATTATCGCCAAATCGATGATGAACTGGCCTTAAAAAAAATCCAACAACTCGATCGCATGGTCGAGCAACAACTACAACGACATGCCCTCGACCAAATTAGCTAAGGCTAGGTACTGACCTAGCCTATACATATGATAACGCCTGTTCAAAGTCGGCAATTAAATCATCAATGGCTTCAAGTCCAACACTCATGCGCAACAAGCCGTCGGTAATGCCGCGGCGGTGGCGCTCCGCTTTCGGCATCGCTGCGTGCGACATTTTTGCCGGATACGATAAAATCGACTCAACTGCTCCTAAACTGACCGCAAATACCGGAACGTGCGCATGTTTGACAAACGTCCGCACCGCTTGTTCATCTTCCAACTCAAACGACAACACCGCACCAAACCCTCGCGCTTGTTCACGATGAATGACGTGCCCGTCATGATGCGAAAGCCCCGGATAATACACGTGTGCCACTTTCGGATGACGATGTAAAAACTGCGCGAGTTGTATGGCTGAACGAGACGAATGTTCTAACCGAACATGAAGCGTTTTTAGCCCACGCAACACAAGCCACGCATCTTGCACGCCGAGCACCGCACCAAACGAATACTGCAGTTTCCGAAGCTCTTTTGCGAGCCGCTCGTCTTTCACGACCGCTAACCCGGCCACAACATCGCTATGCCCCGCTAAAAATTTCGTTGCGCTATGCAAAACGACATCGACACCGAGATCAAGCGGCCGCTGCAAAATAGGCGTCGCAAACGTATTATCTAAAAACGTCAAACAGCCATGTGCTTTGGCGAGCTTCACAACCCCACGAATATCTGTAATTTTCAAGAGCGGGTTCGATGGCGTTTCTATATAAATGACTTTCGTATTCGGACGAATGTGGCGCGCTACCGCATCTAAATCGGTCATATCGACAAACGTATGTTCAATGCCAAATCGGCTTAATACATCGGTGATGATGCGATACGTTCCGCCATATACGTCATCAGTAACGAGCACATGATCACCTTTCGACAACAATAAAAATGCCGTAGAAATCGCCGCCATGCCGGAGGCGAACGCAAAGCCACTGACGCCCCCCTCTAGTTCTGCAATCGTTTCTTCTAACGCCTCGCGCGTCGGATTGCCCGAACGGCTATAATCGTACTTTCCGAACGTATCAAAATCAAACTGATGAAACGTTGACGCATGATGAATCGGGACGCTCACCGCGCCCGTTTGCGCATCAATTTGCCATTTATTATGAACGAGTTGCGTTTGCACATCCATCCTCTACACCTCTTTCATGCGTTGAAACGCTTGTGTTAAATCAGCAATTAAATCGTCAACATGTTCGATACCGACCGAAAAACGCAACAGTCGATTACATACCCCGTTGGCGATACGAACGTCTTCTGGAATATCCATATGCGTTTGCGTCGCTGGATACGTAATAAAACTTTCGACACCGCCTAAACTTTCCGCAAACGTAATAAGCTTTAAGCTTCGTAAAAAGGTATTCACCCACCGTTCGTCGCCCACGCGAAACGACAACATGCCTCCTTTTCCCGGATAAAGCACATCGGTCACGTCTTCATGTTGCGCTAAAAATTCATAAATCGCTTTTGCGTTTTGTTCATGTTGGCGCATGCGAAGCGCGAGCGTTTTCATGCCGCGAATTAACAACCATGAATCAAACGGCGACAACACCGCACCGATCGCGTTATGATACATTGCCAATTGCTCGCACAACGCTTTTCCTTTTGCGACAATGAGCCCAGCAAGCACATCGTTATGCCCGCCTAAATATTTCGTCGCGCTATGAATGACGATGTCTGCTCCTTTTGTTAATGGCTTTTGTAACATAGGTGTGTAAAATGTATTATCGACAATGAGAAGGAGATGATGTTGTTTCGCAAACGCTGCCACCGCTTCAATGTCCGCTTCTTGCATGAGCGGATTTGTCGGCGTCTCTAAAAAAATCCCTTTCGTTTTGTCCGTCACATGTGCCTTCACCGCATCGAGATCGCGAAAATCGACGTATGTAAACGACAGCCCGTATTTCTTCCACCCTTTTTCAAATAGTCGATACGTTCCACCATATAAATCCGCGGAAACGAGAAAATGATCGCCGCTTTCAAACAACGCAAACAACGTTTGAATGGCAGCCATCCCCGAGCTACATGCGAAGCCTTGATCCCCTTCTTCTAGCTCGGCGATCGCTTCTTCGACAATACGTCTCGTCGGGTTTCCTGTCCGAATGTAATCGTACCCTGTCGATTGTCCGATCCCTTCATGACGATATGCTGTTGAAAAATACACAGGCGGGTTGACCGTTCCTGTCGTCGTTTCGCTTCGATTGCCGATTTGCGCTAATACCGTTTCGATATGACTCATGCCCTCTCTCCCTTTCCGAAAAAATAAAAAGCCTTCTAAGAAGAAGGCTTTTTGTCCATAGACAACGACTTCTTCTTATCTTCCGAATTGAACACCAATTCGCTGGATTTAGCACCTGACCGTTTTCGGCTGGTTGCTGAAGGTTCATCGGGCCAGTCCCTCCCCTTCTCTCGATAAGAATGCACAAGTATTGAATTTTCTGATTTTTAATTAATGTACCGTATTTCCAAAAAAATTGCAACTGTTTTTTATCGTCTAAACATGACAAACTTGCTGTACATCGAGGGAGACTCATTCCTTTTCTAACAACTCACGCACTTTTTCTTCGGAAAGATCGGTAACGTTCGCAATATCTTTGACGCTCATTCCTTTTCTCGCCATCGTTTGTATAAGATGTTTCATACCTTGTTTTATTCCTTGCTTCACTCCTTCTTCTCTTCCCTTTTCTAACGCCTTTTGTTCATACGAAATCATGAGTTCCAACACTTGTTCTTTTTCCTTTGTCTCCATTTCATTCACCTCGCTTCGCAGTTTTCGTTCTTCTTCATCTGATAGTTTTACATATGTTTCAAAAAAGCCAAACAGCAACCGTTGTTTCGCTTCGTCTAATTCCATCCGCACAAGCATGCGTAAAAATTGCTTTTTCAATTCTACTCGTTCACTTTCAGTATACCCCATTTTACTGAGCAGTGCAGCGGCGATCGGGTTATCTTGGCGGATGTAGTCGCGCCAGTTTTGTTTACGAAGTTCCACAGTGAAAAAATGAAAGTCGAGAACATGACCAAACGGAAATTGGAGGGTAAATGTCGATGGTTCATCGCGGATCGTGTCGTAGCTAAAGACGGCAATCGGTACGATATGTTTACGGTATTTCTCAAACAAGCGGCTAAAGTAAATAAACATTCGTTCAGGAAACGATGGTTGGACGTAGCTTTGATTTTCGATATGAACGATAATTAAGCTATCCTCCCCTCTCAGTTTCGTTTCCACAAGCAAATCAACGCGATATTTCTCCCCTGCCACTACATCGGTAAATAGCTCCTCCGACAAAAACGATACGTGGCGAAAGTCGATATGCTCATGCATCGTCGGGAAAAAGAGAACGATAAACTCCTCAAAAAACGTCTGAATTAACTGTTTAAACAAACGGTCGTGGTCAATAGACATACATTCACCTCGCATACAGTTATTTCGACGTTTTTATTCGACAACATCGATCATTTTCCTGCATCATTGAAGTGCATCAAAAAGCTACACTTAAATTTTCATGCATTCAAAAAGACTTGAGGATCTCCCCCCAAGTCTTTCATCGTTCAGCCGCAAGCGCATCGGCTTTTGTTGGATGGACGGTTCCAGCAGGATGTTGTGGCGGCGCATAAATAGAATATAGCTTGAGCGGAATATTTCCGGTGTTGATTACATTATGCCACGTTCCGGCAGGCACAAAAATGGCAAAGCCATCGCTGACTCGTCGTTCAAACGTCCATTCATTTTTCCTCTTCCCCATCCGTACGATGCCTTCGCCTTGTTCAATACGTAAAAATTGATCGACACCGCGATGAATTTCTACACCAATATCTTCCCCGACACGAAGGCTCATTAACGTCACTTGTAAATGCGGTCCTGTCCATAACGTCGTACGAAACATGTCGTTTCGTTTCGTCGCGTCTTCCATTTGGACAACAAACGGGTTCGGTCCGTAATCTTTCGTGTTTTCTCGCGGAAGCGGATACATCGGATACGGATACATCGGCACATACACATAAGTCGGATAGTAATAATACATGTTCCCACCTCTTTCTTTATCGTCATCGCTATGTTATGCATGAACCATAAAAAATGCGCCTATGTGTAAACAGAACGATCCGTCAACCGATTGACTTTTGCTTATCGGGAGACTTTGTTATACTAAAACATAAACATCGCATACGGAGGTTTGTTATGTGGCACGAGTTTAAAAAATTTGCGGTACGTGGCAACGTCATCGATTTGGCTGTCGGGGTCATTATCGGCGGAGCGTTCGGGAAAATTGTCTCTTCTCTCGTCAACGACATCATTATGCCGCTTGTCGGTTTGCTTTTAGGGGGCATTAACTTTAGCAATTTATCATGGAAAGTTGGCGAAGCCGAAGTAAAATATGGCGCGTTTATTCAAACTGTCGTAGATTTTTTCATCATCGCCTTTTCCATTTTTTTATTCGTCAAACTTTTGAACAACTTATACGAACGCGTCAAAAAACAAGAAGAAGCAAAAGAAACCGCACAAACGCTCACGAAAGAAGAACAATTGCTGATAGAAATTCGCGATCTATTGAAACAACAAAAAGACATGTTGTAACCCTTCACTCCTTGAAAAAGTGGAGGGTTTTTTATGTTCACAAACCATTTATTGGGATATAATATATATCATCATTTTAATTTTATTTTAACTTTATTTTCATTTCATTTGAACTTTTTATCCCATCCTTATACAATAAAGACAAGGAGAAAGACAAGGAGGTGGTTCAGGTGACAACCGTTATGGACCGCGAAAAAGCAAAATGTTGGGTAGAACGAATGAAAGCACAACTACATGACGAAAAAGTAGAGGAACTTGCTTCTTTTTTGAAGTATTTAACAAACGTCTTAGAACGAGTGGAACCTCACAAAACTGAACAGCTTATGTCACGCCTTCATCAACCGCAAAACGTAGACGAACTTGCTTCTTGTTTTGAACAGCTTTGTGAATTAGTCATCGATGTAGGGGAAAATCATCATTTAACAAAAGTATATAAAACGAGCGAAGTAGCGAAGTTTATGGGGGTCACCGTCGCCACTGTGAACAATTGGATTAAAGAAGGAAAAATTAAAGGCGCGCATAAGGCGGGGAAAAACGCGCATGCCAAAATACCTGAAACAGCACTCTATATTACCTCATCGAACGAAGTTATGACGATTAAAGAAATTGCCTACCTTTATGAAAAAGAACAAAAACAACATCTTCCACAAGTAGAAAATGAACTGCTAGAAACCATTCAATTTTTCAATAAAAAATATAACGGCACTTACTTTGAAACGTTGGCTAAAAAAGATGTTTTAACGCCTGAAGAACAACGAGATGCTTCAGAGTGGACATATGCCTTAAAAAAGGTCGGTTTGTTTGATGAGTAAAGAACGGAAAAGAACCTCTGTTGCGAACAAACAAAGGCGAGGAAAAGGGAAAACAAAGCGATCATACCCTAATCCACGCCAACCAGCCAGCGTTTTTTCTTTTCTCGAGCGAGACTTTGCCGACATCATTTTAGAAATCCGAGAAGGCGGCGCTGACGGGCGCCCTTCCACCAAAAATTGCGCTCGAAAAACGATCATCTTTCGCAATGACACGAAATTATACGTTATCGAATACAAAACTTCTGACGGTTGGATCGACTACTATTACTACGATTGGGTCACTTCAGATGGGAAAACCATTTTAAAATGGCATTCGGAGCCTCACAATGCAGATGAGCGGTATCAAACAACGACTGAGCCATACCATATTCATCTTCCTGCATCCGAGACGTTACATAACATGTATCGACTAGCAAACTTTGAACACCAAACATTACGAAGTATTATTGAATTTATTTTGTTATTCGACAAAGCCCTTCCTTCTTTTCAAAACTATACAACAAAAAAGCCGTAAACCCATCCGGATTTACGGTCTCCTTTTTACGCATTCAACGCAGCTTCTTCCTCGTCGCGCAAGTTATGGGCAAGACGACCGGAGGCGCTTGCGGCAACGCTTGCGACTAAATCGTCTAAAAACGTATGCACGCCTTTGCCACGTTTTGTATCGAGCTGCTTAATGATTCCGACTTTATTTTTATCGAGATGACCAAATGTGGTTACCGCAATGCTTCCGTATCCGAGCACTGCCCCTAACGCTAACGTTTCATCGACGCCAAACAATCCTTCATCCGTTTCAACAATCGTTTGAAGCGGTTCGGAAAGCATGTTTTGTTCTGCTAGTTTATCAAGTTCAATGCCAACTAAAATCGCATGTTGTACTTCGCGCTTTTGAAGCACTTTTTCGACACTTTCAATACACTCCGTCATCGTTAAATCCGAATTGTACGGACTTTGCATTTCATATACAATCTCAGCGATCGCTGGAATCGTCACACCACGTTCCGTCAATAGCTGCAACGTTCTTTCATACACTTCTTTACTTGATATACGCTTCATGTGTCATTCCCCCTCTCGTTCTCTCATTATATCACGCAACGACAAAAAATGCAGAAATGTGGTACGATAAAAAAGAACAACGTCGAAAGCGGAGGGCATCACACCGACAGTCCTTCGCCTCGAAAAAGACATATATAAGGATGGGAGAACATGCAAGAGTTAAAACTTCACAGCCAACATTTAGACGAGGAACTAGCGCTACCTGTATATTGTTCAAAACCTGTCACGCCGCTTTATAAACATCTCGTCATTATCGCGCAAGACGGACAAGATTATTTTATGTTTGGCAAAATCGGACGCGTCATCGACGAGCTTGGTGTGCGTGCTGTCGTCATCGGCGTACCGTATCGCGATGTATTCGATCGCTATGAAAAATATCATCCGAACGGAAAAAAACGCGAAGCGTACATGCGCTTCCTCGCCAACGAACTCGCGCCACTTGTCGACGAGCAATTTTCAACATATCAAATGGGGACCACTCGCATTCTCATCGGCGATTCGCTTGCAGGTACGGTTTCGCTACTTACCGCGATGACATATCCGCATACGTTCGGAAAAGTCGTCATGCAGTCGCCATACGTCAACGACGAGGTCATGGCACATGTCCAATCATTTACCGATTGGCATTTGCTTGCGCTGTATCATTCGATCGGCATACATGAGACAGAAGTGAAAACGACAGACGGAGCTGTCCGTAACTTTATTGAACCAAATCGTGCGCTATCTCACGTCCTTCAAACAAAACAAGTTCGCTACCATTATCACGAGTTTGACGGCGATCATTCATGGACATACTGGCAGCCAGATTTACCAATCGGATTAAAAAAAGTTATTGAAATGTAACAGTATTTTCCGAAAATTTGTTATAATATATAAATATAATGATGAAAGGAGGAAACGTCGCATGAAATGTGGCATCGCGATTTTTCCATCGAAAAAAATTCAAGATTTTGCAAATGCGTATCGCAAACGGTATGACTCTCATTACGCTTTAATCCCACCGCACATCACGTTAAAATATGCGTTTGATGTGGAAGAAGACAAACTTGAGGAACTCGTTCAACAACTGCGCAACGTCGCTCGCGAAACAGAGCCATTCACGTTGCGCGTCACGAAATTTAGCTCGTTTTATCCGGTCAACAACGTCATTTATTTAAAAGTAGAAAAAACAGAGCCACTCGTTACGCTACATGAAAAATTACATCGTCCACCGTTCGTCGAACAAACAGACTATGCGTTCGTACCGCACATTACGATCGCACGTGATTTGTCAAACGACGAATATTCCGACGTATTCGGACGGTTCAAGATGCAATCTGTCCATTTTGAAGAACAAGTCGATCGCTTCCATCTGTTATATCAGCTTGAAAACGGATCATGGTCCGCATATGAAACATTTCATCTCGGAAAGGAATAATCATATGGACGTAAAACTTGGACAAGATGAAGCGCTTTGGCACGATGCCCTTTTCGTTCGTCGTGCTGTCTTTATTAACGAACAAGGCGTATCAGAAGAAGAAGAAATTGACGCATTTGAAAATGAGTCCGTTCATTTCGTCATATATGATAACGACAAACCGATTGCGGCAGGTCGCTTTCGAACGATTGATGGCATCGGTAAAATCGAACGCATTTGCGTCCTTCCAGCTTATCGCGGACGTGGCATCGGCAAGCGCATCATGGAAGCGATTGAACAATACGCCAAACAGCACGTCTCAAAAGTAAAACTAAACGCTCAAACACATGCTGAACCGTTTTACAAACAGCTTGGCTATGAAACGATATCCGACGTCTTTCTCGACGCAGGCATTCCACATGTGACGATGATGAAAACAATCGACATGCGATCATAACGGTCGCATGTTTTCTTTTTCGCTTGGCATACTAACACAAGAAGCGAAAAAAGAAAGGATATCGTTATGAACGCATTCGGACAAATTGCGCTCGAATTAGTTATCGGTTATATCGCTTTATTTATTATGGCGAAAATACTAGGGCGAACGCAAATTACGCAAATTACACCGTTTGATTTTATTTCCGCCCTCGTGCTCGGCGAACTCGTCGGCAACGGGCTGTACGATGCGGACGTCGGGCTTTCGAAAGTGCTATTTGCGATCGCACTTTGGGGGCTGTTAATTTACGCAACGGAAATGATTACGCAAAAGAAAAAAGAACTGCGCGAATTGTTAGAAGGAAAACCGGTCATCGTCATTTCGAAAGGGAAAATTTTGTATGAAGCATTAAAACAAACGAAGCTCGACCTAAATCAACTACAACATTTACTTCGCGCTCGCAACGTCTTTTCCGTTCGCGAAGTCGAATACGCCATTTTAGAAACAGACGGAACGGTGAGCGTCATGAAAAAATCCCCATACGAACAACCGACGCGCCAAGACCACAACATATCTGCATCTGAAGCGGTATTGCCTGTGACGGTCATTATCGATGGGGAAGTCGTTTGGGATAATTTACGCGAAAACGGTTGGGACGAACAATGGTTAAAAAAACATATTCGCCACGCTGGTTTTGAAAACTATACAGACATTTTATACGCCGAATGGCAAGATGGAAAAGGAATGCATGTACAGGCATATTAACGTTTTTTCAACGAACGATCTTGAGGTCGTTTTTTCTTTTGTGGCGTTTGTTGTTTTTTCTCGTTTGTTGCTCGTTGTATGCTCGTTATGCGCGGAACGGTGAGTGAAGTTGGACGAATCATATAGTCTCCCCCTTTGTTTATATATTCGCTCGTCAATAAAAAACTCCTTTTCTCTTATTGTATGATTTGTTAACATAGACGTTGACGTTAGACGAAGGAGTTTGACCGATGAACAAAGCACGATATAACGGCAAGTTATTTGATATTCATACGTTACCACGAGAAAAATATGAGCTCGTTTACGAACAAAGTTTACGGAATAAATGGACGTGCCCGATGTGCGGTGGAATCGTTCGCTTTCATTTAGCGATTGAACATGCCCCGCACTTTTATCATGTTTCGAATGCTTGTATAAAAGAAGAACGAAAACAAGCCGACATCATCTCGATCCAACCGAAACAACCATTTCAAACGAAAGACAAAAAACAATTGACCGTATGCGGCGTTTCGCTCGATGCCGACCAATACGAAGCGGTGCGCCACGTCGATGGACCGCTTCTCGTTCTAGCAGGTGCCGGAAGCGGGAAAACACGCACGTTAACGACGCGCGCCGCAGCAATGGTCACAACCCATCACATCAAAGCGACAAACATCATGATCGTCACGTTTACGACAAAAGCAGCGAAAGAGCTATCCGAAAGACTTCAGTCGTACAACCTTGCGGGGATACCGACAATCGGAACGTTTCACAGCTTATTTTATCGCATGTTACAACATGCCGATCCGTTCCGTTGGCGTCATGAGCGGCTCATTCGCGACTGGCAGAAGGAAAAGATGATGAAAGAAATCGGGCGCGACATCGGCATTGATGAACGCGATTTTCCGTACGATGAAGCGATGCAGCGCATTTCATATTGGAAAAACACGCTCACCTCCCTTGACGACATCACAATTGAAAACGAATGGGACGAGCGCGTTGTACAATTGTATGTGCAATATGAAGAACGAAAACGACAACTCGATGTATTTGATTTTGATGATATGTTATATGCGTGCTATGACATGTTGCGAACGGATGAAAAACGATTACGACAATATCACGAACGATTTCATTATTTTCTTATCGACGAGTTTCAAGACATTAACCATGTACAATACGAAACGATGAAACTGCTTGCGTCCCACACGCATCACATTTGTGCCGTTGGCGATGACGACCAAGCGATTTATGCGTTTCGCGGCTCCGATCCATCATTCATTGACCAATTTCAAAAAGATTTTCCGAATACGAAAATCGTCAAGCTGACGGAAAATTATCGCTCATCGCATCCGATCGTCTCGCTCGCCAACCGCATCATTTCGAAAAGTCGCACGCGCATTCCAAAACAAATGAACGCTCAAACCGACAGCATGCATTGTCCGACGTTTTTCTTTCCGTACGATGAAGAAGAAGAAGCGACGATGATTGCCTGTGACATTGAAGAGCGATTGAAACAAGGCGTCAAACCGAGCGATATCGCCATTTTATGCCGAACGAACGCATCCGCGCGTGCCGTATTTGAACGGCTTTCACAACTTCGTTTTCCTGTCACAACAGACGGCGACTCGTTTTACAACCGGCGCATCGTACGCTATATATTAAGCTTTTTTCAACTTGCGATCGATCCAAACGATGAACAAGCGCTTGCGGATGTCGCAGCCGTATTGTTTTTGAAGCAGACGGTCATGAACGACTTAAAAGCGATCTCGATTTTACAAGATTGTTCGCTCGTTGAAGCGCTTGCCAAACTTGACGGCATTCAACCGTTTCAAAAACAAAAATTGCGCACGATCGCTCCGCTTTTTGCGAAAGTGAAAAACATGAAACCCATCGACGCTATTGACTTCATCGAAAAAGAGATGGGCTTTGGCGACTTTTTAAAAAAACGTGGCAACGAAGGGAATGCGATCGAAAAAGGATCGGACGATGTGCGCGATGTCAAAGTTGTCGCGCGGAAATTTAAAACGATTCAAGCGTTTCTATCTCACGTCAAACGCGTTCAAGCATACGCCAACCAAACGTGCGCAGACGGCATTCAACTCATGACCATTCACCGTTCCAAAGGGTTAGAGTTTCCGATCGTCTATATCATCGGAGCCGTCGACGGACTATTGCCACATGACTATGCGCTTGAGGCGTACCGAAACGGCGATGTCGCTCCTCTTGAAGAAGAACGCCGCCTTCTTTACGTCGCGATCACTCGCGCAAAAGAACGTCTGTTTATTTCCGTTCCGTCCATGCGCCGATTAAAAAAAGCAAACGCCTCGCGCTTGCTCCCTCTCCTTGAAACAAAAGCGAAAAGCCTCGTCTAAGACTTTTCGCTTTTTCATTATTTTTTATTCAACATGTTGGCAATCGTATTAAAATCAATTTGTTTTCCGTTATTGACGATCGACTGCACAATTTTATCTTCTAACTCTTTCGGCACGTTGCGATTCGCAATTTGAGCGACGCGTTTAACGATGCCACGCACCGTTTTTTCGTCTTTAAAGTTCGCATGTTGTAAAGAATTCGCAAGGGCAAAAATATCTTGCATATTGACGCCCGTTTTCTTTTCGATGTTTTTAAAAAAATGTTGATCCATCTTTCCCCGCCTCCTTCGCTTTTCTTTTTCAGCATATGAAAAAGAAAAAAAAACGTTCCAAAGGTATGCCCTTTGGAACGCCTCTTCTTAGTGAACGAACGCTGCACCAACGATAATCAATAAGATGAACAACACAACGATTAACACGAATGTTGAACCGTATCCGCCGCCGTAGCCGTAGCCACCGTAACCATATCCGCAATATCCGAAGCCCATGAGACTCCACCTCCTTGAACGTTGTCGCTTACATCATATGCGCAAAAATGCATTTGGTATGGGCGCTTATAAAAAATGCTGAAACATCCGCGCGAACTGCTTTTCTTTTTTCGCAAAAAACGCTTCAGCATCGCCCATGTTTGCTTCAAATTGTTGAAATAGCTTACCGTTTATGTTTTCGAGTTTGCTTAGCGTTGCTTCTACTTCTTTCCCCCATGCTTCAAACGCTTTCATGAGCGCATCGTGCTTTGCGTGTTTGGCGCGCGCGTACGATTGCAATTCTTTTTCCAAACGATCCATCCTCTTCCCCCCTTGCTTTTTCATACGTAACGAACGTAAAAATGTGCTAAAATAAAACACGAAACAAAAAGAAAGGACGTGTCATATGAAACGACTACAAGACGCACAACAATTTGAACAAGCGATCGCATCAAGCACACCTGTTATCGTAAAATTTTTTACAACATGGTGCCCCGACTGCGTGCGCATGGATCAATTTATCGACGAAGTGATCGCCGCTTATCCACAATTTACATGGTATGACATTAATCGCGACGATGTGCCAGACATCGCCGAAACGTACAACGTCATGGGCATTCCGAGCTTACTTGTGTTCCAAAACGGCGAAAAAATCGCCCACTTACATAGCGCCAACGCCAAAACACGCGAACAAGTCGAGGAGTTTCTGCAAACGATAAAAGGCTGACAAAGGATGTCAGCCTCTTGTTATGGCATCTCGACTTTTCCTGTACGCTTCACACCGTCTAATATAACAAACAACCGTGAATAACAGTCTTGGATCGTCTTTTTATGTTTCATGTTGTTGTATTCATCTTTCACAGAAGAAATGGCTGTAAGTTTTGAATAAGCTGCTGCATTTGTTTTGCTTGTTGTTCGTACATTTGTTTGGCTTCGGCATCATTTGTTTGCAAGGCGAATAGTTCGAAGTCCGCTTCTGCTTTTTTCATCGATGCGAGCAATAGTTGCTTTTGTTGCGGCTCTGGTACTTGAATGCGGTCGTCGTATAAATCGACGGTCAGTTGACCGTACGAATCGACTTGCGCTAAAAAGACGTTTTCGACAGCAACACCCATTTGATCGAGTTGCTGCTTTAACCACCCGCGGTTTAAACGGGCTGTCGCAAGCGGTTCATCTAAAATTTCACCGTCCATAATGACCGTTTGTGGTTCTTTTTCCTCTGGAACATATCGCTGAATGTCCCCGATCGTGAGAGGCTGTTTGTCGCGTTTTAATAAAACGCTTAAGTCGCCGTTTGCTTCGAGCGTCGCAAATTCGACGTCGGCGACGCGAAAGACATCTTTTTTCCGCAACTGTTCGAGCAATTCATCGGCTGTATATTTTTCTTTTTTCAAATTATCTTCTAAAATTTTTCCGTTTTTAATAAAGACGGTGGAATTGCCTTCAACGAAATCGCGAAATTTTTTACTGCGAAGCGAAATAATCGAAATGGCGACAGGGAAAAGCGACCAAATTAAAATGCTCGTTATCCCTTCCGTTAACCGAATATCTAAATCCATCGACATCGAGCCGGCAATATCCCCGATCGTAATGCCGACGATATATTCAAAAAATGATAGCTTCGACAACTGTTTTTTCCCTAATAATTTTGTAATAACAAACAGTCCAATTAAAATACAAATCGAGCGAATCGCAACTTCTAACCATGCTGGCATACTTACATCCCCTTATATTGCGGCTCTTCGCGCTCAAGCGTTGCAATGCGCCCTTTGAGCGCCGCAATCATTTGTTCCGTTTCAAGCATCGCTTCATGAAACGCACGCTGCGCCTCGTCGTTCGATGAAGTAAGCGCAAACTCTTGTAACGTCGCATGAATCGCTTTCATATTCGCTAAACTTTGTTTTACTTGTGAACCGATCGTCATGTTCCTCTATCCTTTCGGTTTGAATAATAATGCTCCGATAAAACCGAACACAATGGCGGCCGAAATGCCGGCGCTTGTCACTTCAAACATGCCCGTTAACACCCCGACGATGCCGTGTTTTTCTGCTTCTTGCATCGCCCCATGCACGAGTGCGTTGCCGAAACTTGTAATCGGAATCGTTGCCCCAGCACCGGCAAAATCGATCAGCGGCTCGTACAATCCAAATCCGTCTAAAATCGCACCAGCAACAACGAGTGCGCTTAACGTATGCGCAGGTGTCAACTTAAATACATCAAACATCACTTGTCCGATGACGCAAATAAGCCCTCCGACGACAAACGCCCAAAAAAACATCGCCATCATAAATGATCGCCTCCATACTCAATCGCTACCGCATGCGCGATGCACGGGATCGTCTCTCCTTGTTGAAACGTCAGCGGCGATAAAAGCGCCCCTGTTGCTACGACGAGCATGCGTTTAAATTCTCCACGTTTCATTCGATTGAACAAATGCCCGTATACAACGGTCGCCGAACATCCTGCCCCACTTCCGCCCGACAACACCGGTTGCCCTTCGCGGTAAATGAGTAATCCGCAATCTTGATACCTCTCCTCTTCAATCTCCATCCCGTTTTTTCGTAACAAATCGAGCGAGACGGTGCGCCCGATTTTTCCTAAATCACCTGTCACGATCAAATCGTAATACGACGCATCGATTTGCATATCGCGTAAATGGGCTTCAATCGTATCGACAGCCGCTGGCGCCATCGCTCCGCCCATATTAAACGGGTCAGTTAATCCCATATCGACGACGCGCCCAATCGTTGCGGAAGTAATGCGTGGGCCATCTCCTTCATTCCCGACGACCGCCACACCCGCTCCTGTCACCGTCCATTGCGCCGTCGGTGGCTTTTGCCCTCCGTATTCGGTCGGGTAGCGAAATTGCTTTTCAACCGCAGCATTATGGCTCGCAGCACCTGTTAATATGTACTTCGCCCCACCATAGTTGACGATAAATGCGCTTAACGCGAGCGCTTCCATCGACGTCGAGCAGGCGCCAAATACGCCGAGATACGGCGTGCTAAGCGTGCGCGCCGCAAAGCTTGACGGCGTCATTTGATTAATCAAATCTCCTGCAATAATAAACTGCACTTGTTCTTTTTCGATGCACGCTTTTTTCATCGCCTGAAAAAACGCTTCTTCAAACAGCACTTTATGCGCTTTTTCGTACGAATCTTCTCCGAGCCAAAGGTCTTCATGCAATAAGTCAAAATCATCAGCAATGTTGCCGTTCGCTTCAAACGGTCCGCCGACTGTCGCAGTGGCGACGATGATCGGACGGTTTTCAAATACCCACGTACGATGTCCTTTCATCATCCGAGTCCACCCCATTTGATCGCAATCGTTTTAATGAGCGCCACGACAAAGGCAGAAAACGTGCCGAATAAAATGACTGAACCTGCTAGTTTAAACATATTCCCGCCAACACCGAGCACAAATCCTTCCGTCCGATGTTCAATCGCAGCCGAAATGACAGCGTTACCAAACCCGGTGACAGGCACCGCGCTCCCTGCCCCAGCAAATTGTGCCAATCGGTCGTACACACCAAAACCAGTTAACAACATTGCAAGAAACACCATGGTAGCCACCGTTGGATTGCCGACTGTTTTTTCCGTAAAGTCGAAAAAGTACATATAAAAATAGGAAATGGCTTGACCAATCGCGCAAATGAATCCACCAACAAAAAAGGCACGCACACAGTTTTTCAACACCGGGCGCTTCGTTTCCCGCGCTTGTTCAAACTGATGATACTCTTGTTGAACGGGTGTTAAATTTTTTCGTTTTTCGTTTGCCATCCTCTCACCTCACTACGTTTGTTCTTCACTTAATTTTTGAATGACCGTCACTTCTTTTTCGATCGCTTGTTCACTTATGTTTTTCGTTTCGATTTTTTGTTTTAACGCTTTCGTTTTCCAAAAAATTTTTAAATCGTGCGATGCGATCACTTTTTCGCGAAATTGTTCATTCAGCGCTTTGCCTACCTCTTTTTCAATTTGTTTCATGCGAAAGCGATGCAAATGTTTCACTTGATACGCAACTAACAATCGACCGTTTGCTTGAACGGCAACCGCATCTTTCACATCTTCGCGTGCCTTTAACATCTGTACTGCTTTTTCGGCATGTTGTTGGTCGCTTCGTTTCGCGCTTCCATCATGGCTGACGTTTGTGATGTTTTCTTGTTGAAGCGATTGTTGTTGTTCTTTTTGTTCATGCGCACAACTCATGAGTAAAAAAACGGAAATGAGTACAAACCATTTTTTCATGGCGTTCACCTTTCTATTCATGTAACGAAAGGGCGTCCGCATGGGACACCCGATTCACTTATTGTTTATATTGTGGCTCTTCTTGTTCAATTTCTTGCAGGCGTGGCGATAATAAATCAACGATAGCTTGCGTTTGTTGTGCTGCTTGTTGATACAATTGCTTCGCTTTTTCATTTTCTGTTTGCAACGCAAACGTTTCAAAGCTTGCTTGCGCCGATTTTAATCCCGCTAACGTTTGTTTCACAGAACTGGCGACAGTCATAATGACAACCTCCTTTGTTTTTTCACACCATAGCATGCACCTATGCGAAAAAGTTATACAAAAAAAATAGCCCCTAAAAGGAGCTACGGTTTATCACGAAATCCATTTCCGATCGACGGATTATTCAAAATCCCAGCCATCACTAAAATACTTAAAAACGCATTCCATAATTGCTCATATTTTCCTAAATCTAAATCGACCCCAAACGTTTGAAGCAAAAGTGGAATAAATGAACCGATCGCAAGCCATAACCCATAATTTTTAAAACGCTCCATGTTTCTCTCCCCTATGCTATTGTTTTTTCATCTTTTTCCCACATCCGCAACCACCTGTTTTTTTCACAGGTGCTGGTGAGGACGTATATACTTTCGCTGTTTGCGATCCACCGAGGACAATCGGTTTTTTCTTTTCCATTTGCAACCCCTCCACATGTGTAAGATACAATAGCATATGAAAAAGATGGAGCGCACGACTATGCGTTTTCCCTATTTCTTTTTTTCCGCAAATGAAAATGGAGTCGCCATCGGCAATTGTCCGCTATGCTTTAACGTTTGTTGTCGCTTAATATTGTGCATAAACCATGAATCTGTTCCTTGTGCAAATACTTGTTTTGTTATTTGTTCGAGCTGCTTTTTTAACTCTTCGTTTTCTTTTTTTAACCGTTTAATTTCTTGATAACGTTGTTCGCTTAACGCTGCTAATTCTTTTAACAACACATTTTCCGCCCGCAACACGTCTAGCTCATTTTGCATATGCCCACCCCTTTCTACTACATAACAATTCAACATGGCGCTCATTTATGACAAAAAAATTCCGCACATATCCCTGCACACTTACCTACCTTTCTCATACTATACAGTAGTCCCGATACATGCGACGGGAAAAACTGAAATAGGAGGAACGAGGCATGACGCATCATAAAGAGCGTAAAGAAAAAGTGTGTATTAAAACACGCAAAGTGTATGACTGGGTTACTCGTCAAGTCGATGTGCCGTTGCGTAGTTTTTCAAATGGGGATTTGGAAAATATTTTTCCTGAAAGCAAATGTCCACGCCATGGGCAATCGGTTTGCGACTTTTTCGCATCAAACGGCTTAAGTGCTGGCGATTTCTCGATTCGCTGCTTCTTAACAGACGATGAAGGAAACCGCATCGACCAAACAGTTGACAACAATGCACTCATTTGCCAAGAAATTTTACAACCAAATGGACGCCAACCTGTTCACGTCACACTTCCATCAGGCGATACAGTGACATTACAAAAAGTGAAAGTGCTTGTGAAAGGTCACGTTGTCGTGCAAGTTGTCAATGCGAACGGTCACGTCGTTTGCGAATCTTCTCCAATCCCATTTGCGACGGCACAAACGTTTATCTTATGCGCACCAGAAGGCACAATGCTCGATTGCCACATTTCGTTTTTCGAATGTGACGCAAGTTTAATTTGCACTGACAACTTCTCACAGCTTGATGTATCCATTACATTATGCTTAGAGGTGCAAATGGAAGCAGACGTGAAACTTGAAGTCGAAGCACGCTACTGCCAACCGCGCGAAGAAATTTTAGAAGCAACACTTTGCCCAACAGACAAATTCCCACCACAATGCCCAGAAGTATTCCCAGCACATTAATGAATGAAGCAGGCTCACATACAGCCTGCTTCTTTTATATGTTCAACATGTAGCTGATTACCGTATATGTGCAAGCCATCCAAAAGGAATAAGAACGATAGCACGTATTTTTCACTTCTTCTGAAGACCTATTCCACATATATCCACTTCCATGTATATAAAAAAGAAAACTTGTGGCCATCACACCGACGAGAAACGTCCATTCCATATATGGCACGCCTGTTTTTTCACTTGCTGCATATGGAACAAAAAATAAAAATACGATTGTAGTCAAAATAGAAAACGATGTTCTCATTCAATCACACCTTTATTTTGGTATATATGACATATGATAAAATAAAATGAATATTGAAACAACAAAAGGAGAGGATGACATGAAATGACGAAAAAAATATGGGTCGTATTTTTCATTTGTTCGATGTTTATCGTTCCACCAAGTCATATGACTCCAAATGGTTGGCAAGGATGTCCAGAATGCTTATAGGGGGGAGGAGATGAACAACCAACATATTCAACTGCAACAAAAAATTATTCATTATCGCTCGGAAGTAGCAAAATATAAGCAACTATTGCAGCTTGTCGAAACCGAACTAAAACGCGAGCAGCTACGCAATCAATACGTCCAAAAGCAGCTCGAACAACTAGACGAATACGAACGAACGATGGAGCATCTGAAGCAGCAACTTCTTTTTTACGAAGTGGCGCTTGAAGAAGAAAAAAAACGAAAAAAAGAAACAAAAAAAGAAGACATCGTGCGCGCCAACGCCTATTTTGCATATGCGGTCATGATCCCAGAAGAAAAAGAAGAACATGTGACGATTATTGGCGATTTCGTCATTGACAATGCCGGCAATATGCCACTCCATGACCCGATCATTTGCCTTCGTCTCCGCCCTGCCGATCACGCTCAATTAAGCGGAAAATTTTCATTTCGCCAACTGCAAGAGGAAGATGGCTGGACGTTTGCGGTCGAAGATTGGCGCCAGAAAATAAAAGACGGGGAATATTGGCTAAAACCGATCGATGAAACGACGCTTTTACCAAATGAACAACTGCGTTTTCCGTCATTTGAATTGCGCGTCGTACAAACAGTTGTCGTCGAAGGGTTCGTTTATTTCCGCCAACTGAAACAAGGGGTATCATCTTTTAATCATATCGTTATTAATAAATAAGCAGGCATTCGCCCGCTTTTTTTATTGGCTCGATTTTTGAACAACGACCTCAATAAACGCCGCACATCCTGCAATGGCTAACACGGAAACAATCGGCATGACGATCGGCGCCATATATGTCGCTCCGACATACAATGCCGTTGCACACCATATGCCTGTGCACCAATGACAGCTTAACAACTCCCCGATCCACTTTTTTAGCCCCGTTCCTTTCACGACAATATACGTCTCTCCATCTTGTTCGAACTCATCATGAAACGGCGCACGCAAAAACGATGTAATGCGATCATATACGAGTAAGCGCGTCAAACGAAATGAAGCGATACATAAAAGAAAAAAGTGAAAAACATCCATTTTTTCGCCTCCTCGCTTCACTTTATGTTGCTTATGTAAAAAACATGCAGTACGTTCGCCTATTCCGTTTTTTATTGTTTCACATATAATGCAATGAGTCATTTCACAAAAAAGGATGTGAAACTGTGTATAACATTTTTTTCAGCAAAGACTTTTTAGCTCGCCAACGTCACGTACAACATATATGCGCTACGCTTACGACATTAAGCGAAGGAACAGAACTGCACGTGCATACGAACAAAGAAACATACTATAACGCTCAACTCGTTCAACTAGACACAACATCGAAAACATTAACCATCATCGTTGACCCATTTTACGAAAGCGGTGGAAAATCAATGATCATCAACTGCCGTGACATCGTCGCAGTGGAGTTTCCAACCGAAGCGCTCGTTGCGGCAACTGAACAAACAACAACAATTGGAACGAAAAAAACAGAAGACGAAGACGAATAAAGGAAGTGAACTTATGAACGTTTGTATGATTGGTGCCGGTTATGTCGGATTAACAACAGCAGCTGTTCTTGCTAAACTTGGGCATACCGTTCATTGCATCGATGAAAATGAACAAAAAATTGCCGCCTTACAGCGCGGGAATGTTCCGATTTACGAGCCGGGTTTAGCTGAGTTGTTAACCGACTATAAAAGTCGGCTTTTTTTTCATCACAACGAACAACATATAAAAGAAGCAGACGTCATTTTTATTTGCGTCGGCACACCGCCTGACTTAAAAGGAAAACCAGACGTCTCGTACGTCCATCGCGCCATGGATACGCTTACTCCATATATAAGCGATCATCAAACACTTGTCATGAAAAGTACTGTCCCGATCGGAACGAACGAACGCATATATAAACGCTTAAAAAATGAAGGAAAACATGTGCGCATCGTCTCGAACCCTGAATTTTTGCGCGAAGGCTCTGCCATTTACGATTCGTTACATCCCGACCGTATCGTCATCGGCTTACGTGACGATGATGATCGTTCCCTTTCCGTTATGCAAACATTATATGCCGGCATTCACGCGCCATATGTCGTCACAAGTTTAAATGGTGCTGAAATGATAAAATATGCCGCCAACGCCTTTCTAGCAACGAAAATTTCGTTTATAAACGAAATGGCACGCCTTTGTGAAGCGTACGGCGTCGACGTTGTCGATGTCGCAAAAGGCATCGGGCTTGACGAACGCATCGGGCGACATTTTTTACAAGCGGGTATTGGGTACGGTGGCTCTTGTTTCCCGAAAGATGTGACAGCCCTCATACAAATGGCATATGAACAAATGGTGCGCCCGTATATGTTAGAAGCGACAAAAACGATTAACGACACGCAAATCCATTGGTACATTCAAAAAATGAAACGAACGTTAGGTGCACTTGCCGGCAAACGGATTGCCGTCCTTGGCATCGCCTTTAAACCGAACACAGACGATATTCGTGAATCGCCTGCTTTGTCGTTTATAAAAAAATTGCACGCCCTCGGTGCCGATGTCATCGCCCATGATCCGAAAGCTGTTGTTCCAAACGACGTCGCTGTAAAACAAGCAAAAACGATACAAAAAGCCATTCAACAAGCCGATGCGCTTATCGTTGCGACCGATTGGGATGCGTACAAACAACTAAACTGGGAAGAAGTAAAAGGAATGATGAACGGAAACGTCGTCATCGATGGACGAAATAGCTTGCCTCGTGAGGCGATCATGAACGCAGGACTAAACTATATAGGGGTGGGGCGCGGATGAACATACTTGTTACCGGAGCAGCTGGCTTTATCGGCTCGCACGTATGCGAAGCATTGCTACAGCATCATCACGTCATCGGCATCGACTCATTCACCGGCCCGACGCCAAAAGAATGGAAAGAAAAAACGATCGACACGTTAAAAAAACATGACCGTTTTACATGGCTCGAAGGCGATTTGTTGTCGTTGCCGCTTGACGACATCGTCAAACAAGTCGACGTCATTTATCATTTGGCTGGCATGCCGGGGGTGCGCACAAGCTGGGGAACGTCATTTGATTTATATACGACACATAACATATTAGCGACACAACGATTGCTTGAAGCGTGTAAACAACACCGCCCAAAACAGTTCATTTATACGTCAACGTCATCCGTTTATGGCGAAAAACATGGGCGCGTGCATGAAAACATGACTCCGACTCCGCTTTCACCGTACGGCATAACGAAGCTTGCTGGTGAACATTTATGCCACGTATATGGCTCGGAGTTTGGCGTGCCGACGACGATTTTGCGTTATTTTACCGTGTACGGTCCACGCCAGCGAACTGATATGGCGTTTCATCGTTTTATTCGCCAAATGCTGTTTGATGAGCCGATGACAATTTTCGGAGACGGCACACAAACGCGCGACTTTACGTACATTTCCGATTGCGTCAATGGCACGCTCGCTGTGCTTGGCAACGACAAAGCGATTGGCGAAACGTTCAATATTGGTGGAAAAGAGCGCGCATCTATTAACGACGTCATCGCCACCCTTGAAGAAATGATCGGTAAACAAGCAAACAAACAATATATGAATCAAGCGATCGGTGAACCGAAACATACGTGGGCGGACATTTCGAAAGCGGAACGCATCCTTTCGTACGCTCCAAACGTATCATTGCAAGAAGGATTACGCCGCGAAGTCGAATATATTCGCTCGCTTTATGGGAGGTAGTTATGCGCATCGCCTTCATTTGTACAGAAAAATTGCCGTCGCCTGCAGTGAAAGGGGGCGCCATTCAACTTATGATTGATGGCATCGCCCCGTTTTTTGCCGAAAAACGTTCGCTCACCATTTTTTCCATTACCGACCCTTCGCTTCCGATATACGAAATACGTGATGGCATCGAATACGTACGTGTACCAAAAGAACAGTACGAACAACATATCGTAAACGAACTAAAAAAGCGCACGTTTGACGTCATTCACGTGTTTAACCGTCCCGCAAACGTGTTATTTTACAAACAAGCGGCACCAAACAGCCGCTTTGTCACAAGTTTGCATAACGATATGTTTTCACCGATGAAAATGAAACGTGACGTTGCCGAACGAGTCATTGCGGAAGTGGATCTCATCACAACCGTCAGCGCGTATATGAAACGCACCGTCACAAAACGATACGATGTGCCAGACGATAAAATTCAAGTCGTCTACTCCGGCGTTGATGTGACGCGCTACACGCCGCCATGGACAGACGAAGGAAAACAAATGCGCACCACTATGCGACAACGCTTTATTGCCGAAGACGATGACGTCATTTTATTTATCGGACGATTAAGTGAAACAAAAGGGGTACATGTACTCATTGAAAGCATGAATCACGTATTAATCCACCATCCAAAAGCAAAACTCATCATCGTCGGCGGGAAATGGTTTAGCGACAACCGCCCGAACGAATACGTTCGCTTTCTTCATCGGCTCGCCAAACCTTACAAAGACCGCATTCAATTTACGAACTATATTCCGTCTGAACATATTCCACACATATTCACGATGGGCGATGTGTTCGTTTGCAGTTCGCAATGGCACGAGCCGCTCGCTCGCGTGCATTATGAAGCAATGGCCGCAGGCGTTCCGATCATTACGACAAACCGCGGCGGAAATAGCGAAGTGATTGAACATCACAAAAACGGGCTCGTCATTGACGACTATGCGTCGCCAAAAGCGTTCGCCCGCGCCATAAACGAACTATTGCACGACAAAGAAAAAGCGCTCGCCCTTGCTTACGAAGGACGAAAACGAGCAGAAACGATGTTTTCCTTCGCAAACACAGCCGAGCAGCTTGAACGTTTATATATTACGATTTGCCAATAAGCGATACCGATACGATATGTTCGAGCGGGATCGTGATCGTTTTTTCTTGATCGTTTAATGCAAAAACGACTTTTTTCTTATCGCACGTTTGAATAATGCCCTCATACGTGCGGTTTTTCGTTTTCAACTCACACGTCACCGGTCGAAGTTCATTCGGAAGCGTCGCTAAAAATTCAATACGCTCAGTCGTATCCATCTCGCGAAAATTCGCAAATGACGGCGGCGGATACGACGGCTTTTCTTTTTTCGTTCGAAACGTTTGTTGCATATAGCACGTTTTTGGACCTAAATTTGGCTGAACGATATACAACAACGGCGCATTTTCCACACGTTTTTTCATTCCCACACCCCTCCTTTTTACGACTACTATATGCGCAAAAAGAAACGGGCATGCTAAAAGCTTGATTCCGCCAGTCGAAAAAATGAAATTAACCATTCAAGTTGTCGCTATAGAAGCACAACGAGCTGTGATTAATCTTTCTTCCTCTGTTCTGTTAATAAGTGAATAATCTGTTCATTTTGTTTAATGCGTATATCGCTATTTTTCTTTAGATGGTACAAACATTTCAAAATAAAAAATAATGAAAATACAATAATGATAATAACTACAAGAGAAAAGTAACCCATTAGAAATCATCCTCAATCTATTCGTTTTAAGTAGTAAATTTCACATTCTTGTGCTTATAGTAAGCAAGTTCCCAGACAAAGTTGCCTTGACATAAACATTTGCACCACCAAGTCCACCCAACCATGATACATCAGCAGAAAACTTAGCTGTTTTTTCTGTATAGCTTAAAGAAATATTATTGAGAGTTCCACCGATAATCCAGTAATCATAAGAATACGCTTTAATAATTCTAGATTCTTCAATATTGTTAGGAACATTTACATCAATAAAATAACTAATTCCCATATATGGAGTCGCTGCTTTTACTTGATAAGTTGATTTCCCGTACGGAAAAAGATGCTGATATGAGGGTCGATTTATTCTTCCATAATCCTCTCTTTCGGATAACATAATCGGTTCAATAGTAATAGTCATTTCTTTTCCAGATTCATCGACAACTATGATTTCGTGTTTTTCTTGATCCTTCAAATCAAACTGAACTGTAATTTCTTTAGCATCTTCTGTTGCGTTTTTTTGGACAGGCAGTTCTGAAGCATGTGAGAAAGATTCATAAAATCCAAATACAAAAATGTTAGTGAGTAATACTGTGAGAATCCAAATTTTTCTCAATTAACATTCCTCCCTTCTCCTCCATTTCTAATAAATACTAATCGTATTATAATAAATAACAGTGTATAATTCTATAAATTTCATATAATTGTAAAAAAATTAAAAGCTGTTTGGCAAATGCCAAACAGCTTTTAAATTATCGCGCTAAAATGTGATAGCCGGAGTCGACGTGAATAATTTCGCCTGTGACACCGCGCGATAAGTCGCTAAATAAAAATAGTGCCGTATCGCCAACTTCTTCTTGTGTCGTTGTGCGACGCAGTGGTGCGCGCTCTTCAATTTCTTTTAAAATCGAATTAAAGTCGCCGACGCCTTTCGCAGATAACGTGCGAATTGGACCGGCGGAAATGGCGTTGACGCGAATGCCGTATTTTCCTAAGTCGTTCGCTAAATATTTCACGCTCGCTTCTAACGACGCTTTCGCCACACCCATGACGTTATAGTTTTGCACGACGCGCTCGCCGCCTAAATACGTTAATGTGACGATGCTGCCACCTTCTGTCATTAACTCTTTCGCCGCTTTCGCCACAGCTGTTAACGAATACGCGCTAATATTGTGCGCAAGTAAAAATCCTTCGCGATCGACGTTCATGTACTCGCCTTCTAAATGTTCTTTATTCGCAAATGCGATACAATGGGCAAGACCGTGAATGACGCCAACTTGCTCTTTGATTTGCGCAAAGCATGCCTCAATTTCGTCATCTTTCGTCACATCGCAAGGTAACACAAGCGCTCTGTCATCTTCTAACGTCGCAACTAATTTTTTTACCTCATTTTCAAAACGCTCACCTGCATATGTAAAAATTAACCGCGCCCCTGCCGCATGAAGCGCGCGTGCAATGCCCCAAGCGATGCTTCGTTTATTCGCCACACCCATCACGACGTACGTTTTCCCTTGTAATGATAATTGCATATTCGTTCATCCCCTTAATTTTATGATTTGTTATTAGAACCTAGTATTAATATGATTATAACAAAAAATTCCCTACTTTCAAATAGGGAATTTATAATAAATAGTCCATAAACATCGTCGCTAAACCGAAATAAATGAGAATGCTAATTAAATCGTTAATCGTCGTAATAAACGGACCAGAGGCAACAGCAGGGTCGATGCGCAGTTTATGCATAAAAAGCGGAATGAGCGCCCCCGCAACTGTCGCAACCGTCAACGTTGCAAATAACGCTAATCCGACGAGCACACCTAAGAAAAACTGTTGTTTCCATACATACACGACAATCGTAATGACGACGCCACACGATAGCCCAATAAGCAATCCTGTCAACGCCTCGCGCGCAATCATACTCCACTTTCCTTCTTTTTCTAAATCGCCCATCGCAAGACGACGTACAGCGACCGCTAACGACTGCGTCCCTGTATTTCCTGACATGCCGGCAATGAGCGGAATAAACACGGCTAAAATCGCTACTTTTTGTAGTGTATCTTCAAAACGGCTAATTAAATTCGCGGTCATCATCCCTAAAAACAATAAAATAATCAGCCATGGCAACCGTTTTTTCGCCGCTTCGAACGGGGTGTATTGAATATCGACATCAGGAACTCCTGCCAGTTTTGAATAGTCGTCTGTTGCTTCTTCCGAAATGACGTCAACAATGTCATCAACGGTAATAATACCGAGTAAATGATTGTTTGCATCGACGACAGGAAGGGCTAAAAAGTTGTAATTTTGCATTTTACGGGCCACATCTTCTTGATCTTCATCAACAAATACGGACACGACACGGTCGTTCATAATGTCGACAATCATTTCATCATCATCCGATGTCAATAGTTCACGAAGCGACAATACGCCGACGAGCTGACGCTGTTCATTCACGACGTACAAATAATAAATCGTCTCCGCTTGCGCTGCTTCTTTTTTTAAAATTTGCATCGCCGAACGCACCGTTTGATTGGCATGAATGGCGATATATTCCGTTGTCATAATGCTTCCGGCCGTATATTCTTTATAATGAAGCAACCCTTGAATATCTTTCGCCGCTTCATCATCCATAATTGTTAAATAATTCGCCACTTCTTTTTTATCGAGCTCATTTAATACGTCCGCGGCATTGTCCGCATACATGTGCGCGAGCATTTGCGCGACAAATAGCGGATCCATTTCCGATAAATAAATTTTATATTCATCTTCTTCAATGTCGAGATGGTCAAAAATTTCCGCCATTTCCGCTGGTGATAAATATTCATACATCCGCTTTCTTACTTCTGGGCTTTGTTCGACGTAAAACTTCGCCCGATCATACGGATGCAATTTTAAAAACTGTCGGCGAAACTCTTCCATCTTTTCATCATATAACGCCTGTAACATAATACCCCTCCTCTCGACAAAAATCGCTTTTTTTATTATGCGCGAATCTTTGCCAACTTGCAACTGACAATGTAAAATGATAATGCACGATGAAATGCAGGGGGAACAACAATGGAAAATGAAAAAACGTCTCAAACGAAAATAGATTATCATTTATTGTTTATTTTATTTTTAATCGCAGTTGTGAGCGCCATCGCCATCGAAAGTGCGCGCGAGACGCTTCCTGTTAAACTGCAACATATTAACTTTGCGCAAAAGCAGCTCATGTGGTACGTCATTGGTGCCGTCGTCATTGCTGTAACGATGCTTTTCGATTACGATCGACTATTTAAAATCGCTTGGTATTTATATGGCTTCGGAATCATTCTTTTACTTGGATTAGAATTAAACGTCCCGGGTACAGTAACGATTAAAGGGGCAACGAGCTGGTACAGCCTGCCGGGCGGAAACTTTCAGCCGTCTGAGCTGATGAAAATTTTTATGATTATCGTCATTAGCCGTATGATCGTCAACCATCGCGAGAAGTACCATGATCCGACGTTACAAGACGATTTAAAATTGCTTGGTAAAATCGTATTATCGCTCGTGCCGCCACTTTTTTTACTTGCGCGTCAACCAGACATGGGGATGTCGATGGTGTTTATGGCGATTGCTGGTTCGCTCATTCTCGTGTCCGGCATTCGGCTGCGCATTATCGCTGCCATCGTCGGTCTCGCTGTACTCGGAGCGACAGCGTTTATCGTGGCGTTTTTATATTTCCCAGATGTGTTAAAAATTCAACAATATCAATTAAACCGTTTTTACGGTTGGCTGAATCCGTATGAATATTCAAGCGATCAAGGGTTTCAGCTCATTAAATCGCTGCTTGCAATCGGCTCAGGAGAGTTATATGGAAAAGGATATAAAAATTTAGACGTCTATTTGCCAGAGTCGCATACCGATTTCATTTTTAGCATCATCGGAGAACAATTCGGCTTTATTGGCGCAAGCATCGTCGTATCGCTCTTTTTCTTATTAATTTACCGCATGATTCAAATTGCGTTAGAATGCCACGACCCATTTGGGAGTTATTTATGCGCCGGTGTCATCGGCATGATTACGTTCCAAGTGTTCCAAAACGTCGGCATGACGATCGGGTTACTACCCATCACAGGCCTTCCGCTTCCGTTCGTCAGCTACGGCGGAAGCTCGCTTGCCACATACATGCTTGCGATCGGGCTTGTCTTAAACGTCCGTTCTCGCACACAAAAATTTATGTTTTCTGCTGAACAATAGGGGAGGTTTAGAATTTGTCACCTCCCCTATCGTTTTTGTCCCCCCTCAAATATACGATGACGCACTAACACAATTACGGTAAATAATACCTATTGAAACAATTTTTACTTACATGTTAAAATTATTCTTGATTTATAAAATTTTCTTTTAGAAAAAAAGGAGGTTTCCATATGAGAAATATTTTCATCTCCACTCTTTTTATTTTGCTTTTCTTTTCCATTCACCCTGTTTCCGCTACTTTTGCCCATAACAACAATATAAGCGAGCAAGAGAAAAATAAAGTTGTTCAAGAAGCTTTAAAAGTTATTGAAAAGAGATACAACTCTCTTATTTCTCAACAACAAGAAGAAAGTAAAATACTTCAACTGAAAAACACTAAGTCGCAATTGAGATTGGAAAGTATTATAAAGAGAGATAAAAGTTATATAAATGAATTAGGTGCATCATACAAAAAAATAGAAATTTTAAACGTGGATGATGTGCAAATAGATAAAATGAATGAAGCAATCAAATTGAGCTTACGTGTGGAAGTAGCTAAATACTACCAGTACAAAAATAAAAAACGGATGGAGGAACATCCATGGCTCGAGACAAGAACACATGAGTTTGTTTTCTCTTTTAACGAAAACAAAAGAAGCGATTCATATTTATTAGTTGACTACAAATTCGAGGATGAAATGGACTACTTAGACGAACAATTTCCAAACCACAACTTACCTACAATCGAAGAGATGGCTAAACAGCACACTGCTGTTAAAACATTTAACGATATAAGTATCATGTCCACACAGCATTTGTACGATCGATCAGGTGCTAAATCATACGCATACAATTGGTATAACAAAAATAACCCTGACTTTAGAGTCTTTGCAAACAACTGCACGAACTTTATTTCACAAGCAATTAACCGTGGTGGTGGGGTAAATATGGATTGGTGGGGTGATTTGCGTTGGTGGTATCAAGGTAATCAAAACACTACAAGTTGGTCTGTTGCCCATGATTATGTATATTATGCAAGAAGAAACGATGATGCAGGCGGATTAGGTGCTTATTATATAAGTAATGTAAAAGATTTGAAAGTAGGCAGCCTTGTTGGATATGACTTTGACAACGATGGTTATTTCGATCACCTTTCTATTGTAGTGAATTATGATAGCAACGGAGAACCTTTAACTGCTCAACATACTCCAAGTGACTATAATCGCCCTTGGAAGTCAGTCAATCCGTCAGCAAAACATTACTTTATTCAAACAAATGATTACTGGTGTTCTAATTAGTGAAGTTTAAAGTGAGGAGAAAACATTGAAGAAGTGTATATTGTTATTTATCTTGTTAAGTTTGTTGATAGGATGCAATAATAAAGAGATCCCTATGTATAATGGATTTCCAATTCCTGAAGGAGCAAAAGTTATAAAAATAGATAGCGATAAAAGGAAGGTACATCCTGTCTTCATCGAACAAGCTATGTTCCAATTAAAAGAACCTATGTCACCTGACTTAATACCGTCTCATCCTTTCTATCAGATAATTGTGAATGAGGGTTGGAAAGATGAAGAAGCGATAAAGAAGATTGGTGAAAATCGTTATATGTTTAGTAAGGATGATCGACTTATTCAAGTAAGTATTTATAACGACAAAATGACAATTACGGAATATGATCCAAAAATCTTTTGGCAAAAAAATGAGTAGTCCCCAGCGCGTATTGCCCTGGGGATTTGTTGTACATAATGAATAGTAAAAAAGGAAGATCAATAGATGATATACGACATTATCGGCGATATTCACGGCTGTTTTCACGAATTGATGTTATTAACAAAAAAGCTTGGCTACGTCTGGGAAAATGATGTCCCGATTCATCCGAACGGGCGAAAGCTCGCCTTCGTCGGCGATTTAGCTGATCGCGGTCCGCAGTCGTTACGAGTCATCGATACAGTCGTTTCACTCGTTAAACAGCACGGGGCGGTGTACGTCCCGGGCAATCATTGCGACAAATTGTATCGTTTTTTTCTCGGACGAAATGTGCAAGTGACACATGGGCTTGAAACGACGGTTGCTGAATGGGAACGAGCCGATGAAAAAACGAAAGCACGCATTCGCACACAGTTTATGAACTTATACGAAAACGCACCGCTTTACGCCGTATTAGACGATCGCAAACTCGTCATCGCTCATGCGGGCATCCGGGAAGACTATATTGGCAAATCGAATCAAAAAGTAAAAACGTTCGTCTTATACGGCGATATTACAGGAGAAAAACATCCAGACGGCTCCCCCGTTCGTCGCGATTGGGCAAAACATTACCGAGGAGATGCGCTCATCGTATATGGGCATACGCCCGTTAAAGAACCGCGCTGGCTAAATAACACGGTCAACATCGACACCGGCTGCGTATTCGGCGGACAACTCACAGCCCTTCGCTATCCAGAAATGGAGACCGTTTCTGTTCCATCAACGATGCCATATGTTGCAGAAAAATTTCGCCCGTTTGACTAAAGCAAACGGGCCATGTCATGAGGGAGCGGCGCATGAAACGTCATCGTTTTTTCGAGAAACGGATGAAAAAACGCCAGCTCACAACTATGCAACGCTTGGCGGTCGATTTGCTCCCGAAAACCGCCATATAAATCATCGCCGACGAGCGGATGACCGAGATAAGAAAAATGGACGCGAATTTGATGCGTGCGCCCCGTTTCTAATTGAATCGACACGTGCGACATCTCGTTTTTATATTGTAATACGGCGTAGTGTGTCACGGCGCGCTGACCGTCTGGTCGCACTTCCCGCTCAATAATGCTTTCTCCTTTTCGCCCAATCGGCGCATCAATCGTCCCAACAAGCGGGGTCACATACCCATGACAAATCGCTTCGTAGCGCCGCTTCACTCCACCTTGTTTTTGTTGTTCGCTTAATATATGATGCACGTGGCGATGTTTTGCGACAAGCACAAGTCCAGATGTGTCGCGGTCAAGCCTTGTGACGACATGCACCGTCGCTTGCAAATGTTGTCGTTCATAATGATACAATAGCGCATTCGCAAGCGTCCCTTGCGGATGTTCACGCGACGGAATCGTTGCCATATGTGGCGGTTTATTAATAACAATCACGTAATCATCTTCATACACAATCGAAAGCGGAATCGGCTGAGCGACCATATGGGCACTTTTTTGTTCTGGGGGAAACGAAACGCACACTTCATCGCCTGCTTTTAGCACGTAACGAACAGTCACAGGCATATCGTTCACTTCTATTCTTCCCCCTTGAAATTTAATATCGGTGAGCGCTGTTTTTGAAATATGTTGTTGTTTTAAAAATTCACGAACGAGCATGCCGTCTTGTTGTTGTGTAACGATCCAACGAAGTTGAAACATACAAATCCCTTTCTACTGAATAAATGATTCGCGTACACGCTTCCAAAACGGGAACGGACGAAAACGAGCAAAGCGAATTTTTTCATCGGCGACGCGGCATTGAATCGACTTCACATCTTTATGCAATAGCGATAAATGATCAATCGTAATTTGAAAATCGACGTCATTGACCGGCTTTAACATACACGTATGATGCGCTGGCAAAATAAGCGGTGAGCCGATCGTCCGGAAAATGCGGTTGTTTATGGACGCCATTTCCGCCACTTGAATCGCTTCCAGCGACGGATGTAAAATGGCACCGCCAAGCGCTTTATTGTATGCTGTGCTTCCCGATGGCGTCGAAATGCATAACCCATCCCCGCGAAACGTTTCAAACAATTCTCCCCGAATTTCAACATCCATCACAAGCGTGCCGCCCACACTTTTTACTGTACATTCATTGAGCGCTAAATATTTTGCCTCACGTCCGCCGCTCACATATCGAATCGTTACCTCAAGAAGCGGATATTCGACGACTTGATACGGCGTTTTCGCAATGGCGATGACGAGCTTTTCAATTTCATCAGGCACCCAATCCGCATAAAATCCTAAATGCCCCGTATGTACCCCGACAAACGCTGTTTGCTCCAACCGACTTCGATAACGATGAAACGCATACAATAACGTCCCATCCCCTCCGACCGAAATAACGATATCCGGTTCATCTTCATCATACGTCAGGCGAAAATCGGTTAAATATGTACGAATTTTATACATACATTCGTTTGATATCGCATCCCCTTTTGATATGACCGCAAACTTCACGCGCCTCACCCCTCATTATCTTTTACTTCTTGCTTGCGCGAAAACGCCGCTTGTGCCTCTTGAATTTCAAAACGAATTTTCGACATTTCTTCGTCTAGCAAATATGCGGCTTCCGCAGCCCGCTGTAATCGCTGTCGAATATCTTCTGGAAACTTGCCGCTATACTTATAGTTTAACGAATGTTCGATCGTCGCCCAAAAGTTCATCGCCAGCGTGCGAATTTGAATTTCGACTAAAATGTTTTTCTCACCATAAATCATTTGCACCGGATAACGAATGACGACATGATACGAACGATAACCGCTATCTTTTTTTTGCGTAATATAATCACGTTCTTCGACAATGGTAAAATCGTTTCGCTTGCGCAACAGTTCGACAACCGTTTGAATGTCGTCAACAAATTGGCACATCATACGCAATCCCGCAATATCTTGCATTTGTTGTTCGAGTTGATCGAGCGGAATATTTTTCTTTTGTGCCTTATCTAAAATGCTCGCAATCGGCTTCACTCTTCCTGTCACAAATTCAATCGGTGAATGAATGCCTTGCATTTCAAATTGAGTACGCATCCCCTTGAGCTTTACTTTCAACTCTTCAACCGCTTGTTTGTACGGTGCTAAAAAAAACTCCCAATGTCTTTCCATTCAACCACCTACTTATGCGAAAAATGCCGTTACCGCCTGTTCCATTTCTTCACCGTAATTTGCATTTCCTTCAATATTTTCAATTAAGTACGCCACTTCTTCATGAATGCCTTCTAGCTCGATCGTTGCATCACTCCCGACAAGAAACATCGGCTCGTTTGTACGAAGCGCTTCTTTCATCGCCCCCCATACGTCTTTAGGCATGACGACATAAACGAACGCATCACTCGCTTCTAATATGTATACAAACGCACACGCATCAGAATCAACAAGCATATGTTGTTTTGGCTTTAAGCCTTGAAGCGACGCCTCACATGTGACGTACCATCCATGTTCTTTTTTTTCTGCTGTATGCACATATATTTTCATTTTCTGTCCTCCGTCCATCTATGATGTCCGCCTTTATTTTACCACATTTCGCCTAGCGATGTTCACTAGTTGCACTTTTTCGCGTACATGTTGATAATAAAAGTAGAATGACGTGAGGAGAAGAAAACATGAAACACGAATTTGAAATTGAATTTAAAAATATGTTAACGGCTGAAGAATTTTCTCGGTTCACCCATTCGTTTGCGGTGCGTGATGATGAATGGGACGTGCAACAAAATTATTATTTCGACACCCCCGACTTTCAATTGAAGCAACAAAAAAGCGCATTACGCATTCGTTTGAAAAACGGCACATATACATTAACATTAAAACAACCATATGAAGACGGGCTGTTAGAAACGCACGAACCATTATCAACCGAAACAGCGACAGCACTTATTTCGGGCGCAAAGTCACTTGAAGGCGACATCGCAAACATATTGCAGTCGCTTCATATTGATCCGACAGCGATCGTCTGTTTTGGTGCACTAACAACTCGCCGCGTCGAACGACCTTATAAAAACGGCACGCTCGTCCTTGACTATAGCGAATATATGAACGTGTCGGACTATGAAGTCGAATACGAAGCAAGCGAGCGAACAGAAGGAGAAAAGGTGTTTTCAGCGCTGTTACAGTCGTTTCATATTCCAAAGCGACAAACGAAAAATAAAATTGAACGATTTTACGAAGCGAAATACGAAACGGAGCGATCGTCATGAACGTGCAACAAATCAAATTGCTTTTAGAACTACAAGCGTTGCAACATTTACAAGGAAAAAAAGAAGAAGCGACAACATCGTTTCACGATCTTTTTCGCGAGTTAGTCACAGCTGAAGAGAATGAACAAACTGACATTCGTTCGTCACTTCCCATAATGACAAGCGACAAAACGAACGTACCAACATATAAAACAAATGAAACGAGCGCACCTCTGCAAACACATACCATTCATCAATGGATTGACGAAGCTGCTACCAAATATGATGTCGATCCGAAACTCATTTATGCGATCATTCGTCATGAGTCTAATTTTAATCCGCAAGCAAAAAGTCGCGTCGGCGCGATGGGGCTTATGCAGTTAATGCCGAGCACGGCGCGCATGTTAGGGGTAAAAGATGCCTTCGATCCACAACAAAACATTGAAGGTGGGACGAAATATTTACGTCAACTTCTCGATCGGTATGACGGCAATATCGCGCTGGCGCTTGCCGCATATAACGCAGGACCAGGCAATGTCGAAAAACATGGAGGCATTCCACCGTTTCGTGAAACGATGAACTATGTAAAAAAAGTGATGCAAACGTACTATTCCACAAGTCACATCGTTTGAGATGAAACAAAGTCATTGTTACAATATTGATATATTTCGGCAAAGGAGTTTTTCATATGTTTCAATCCCCTTATGAAGCGATTGGAGGCGAACAAGTTATCGCCAAGCTCGTCGATGCATTTTATGAACGGGTAGCGAAACATCCCGACTTGTCGCCTATTTTCCCAAAAGATTTAACAGAGACGGCGCGAAAACAAAAGCAATTTTTAACGCAATATTTAGGCGGACCACCGCTTTATACAGCTGAACACGGACATCCGATGTTGCGTGCGCGCCATTTGCCTTTTCCGATTACGCCAACGCGCGCAAAAGCATGGCTTGCCTGTATGCATGAGGCGATGGATGAAATCGGACTAAACGGGCCTGTTCGTGATGAATTGTATCAACGGCTCATTTTAACTGCTCAACATATGATTAATACACCAGAGGACGAGCGAAAGGAGCATGAAGGTGAATGGTAAGCAAGAAGGAACGACAAAACAACTAGAAATTTATTTATTTGTCGATCCTCTCTGCCCAGACTGCTGGGCGCTTGAGCCTGTGTTAAAAAAGTTATGGATCGAATACGGACAATATTTTACGTTACGTCACGTCTTAACCGGCCAACTCGATCGACTCAATGGCGTAAATTACAAACGAATTGATCGACATGCATCGCGCATCGGCATTGCTTGTGAAGACCGGGTGTTTCTTGAAACACCGCTACCGATTCCATATGTTGCATCGCTCGCTGTGAAAGCAGCGGAATTGCAAGGGCGACAAGCAAGCATTCGCTTTTTACGTCAACTACAAGAAATTGTATTTATTCAAGGCAAAACGATTACAGAGACGGACACGCTCATTCAATGCGCTATTGCTGCTGGTTTAGATGTGCAAGAATTTATGAATGACTTATCTTCACCAAGTGCAGTCAAGGCGCTTCAATGCGACTTAAAAATTCGTGCGGAAATGGACGTTCGGGAAGTTCCGACGCTCGTCTTTTTCAACGAAAATATTGAAGATGAAGGCATTAAAATTTCAGGCTGTTATCCGTACGACGTATATGTCGACTTAATCCATGAAATGCTCGGGTTTCATCCTCAACCATCTCCGCTTCCACCAATTGAACAGTTTTTACATCACGCTCAATTCGTTACAACCGATGATATTGCGATGGTGTACAACATCCCGCACAGCAAAGCTGAATGTGAATTAAAAAAATTGCGTTTAAAACAAAAAGTGGAGAAAATCGGCTCATTTTGGCGCTGGATCGGATAAAGAAAAAGGACTCGGGGGATGCCGAGTCCTTTTTCTTTGTCATAAAGACAACAAAGGGGATGGGAGAAATTTTTCACGGTCAAACAAAGGGGTATAAGTTTGTTTGATTGTGATTCACTTCACGTTTATATATTAACAAATCCCTTCATGTCTTGACAAGTGTTTTGTTTACTTGTTCACACATTTGTCATAATTATTTTCTCTCTTGCTTACTATGAATAAATAAGGGGGGATTCGATGTTTGTCGCACATATCATTTGGATTATTGTCGCACTTATCATTCACTTTTTCGCATTAATGCGCTTATTTCCGTTATTCATATCTATTCCGTTTTTATTTCTTTCTTTTTTTTCCTTTTTCACTTATTTGAACAACCGCCATCGCTTTCGCGGATTTCATTAAAAAAAGGCGACGCACGGTCGCCTTTTACAATAGTTGCTCAAGCTGTTGTAATTTTTGTTCAAACACTTGACACGCCTGTTCGATTGGCTCTGGAGATGTCATATCGACCCCTGCTTTTTTCAACACTTCAATCGGATAATCAGAGCTTCCTGCTTTTAAAAACTCAATGTAACGCTCGACCGCCGGTGTACCTTCTTCTAAAATTTGTTTGCTTAATGCGGTCGCTGCGCTAAATCCTGTCGCATATTGATACACATAATAGTTGTAATAAAAATGCGGAATGCGCGCCCATTCTAAACCGATTTCCTCATCGATGACAATGCCATCGCCGAAATATGTTTTGTTTAGCTCATAATATTTTTCCGTCAATACTTGCGCTGTGAGCGCCTCACCGTTTTGCACCATCTCGTGAATCATATGTTCAAACTCCGCAAACATCGTTTGACGAAACACAGTGCCACGGAATGTTTCTAAATAATGGTTTAATAAATATAACCGCTTTTTCTCATCATCGATCGTTTGTAATAAATAATCGTTCAATAGCGCCTCGTTGCACGTCGATGCAACTTCAGCGACGAAAATCGAGTAGTTTCCGTACGGATACGGTTGATATTTGCGCGTATAATAACTATGCACGGAATGACCAAACTCATGCGCAAGCGTAAATAGGTTGTTCACATTATCTTGCCAGTTCATTAAAATGTATGGATTCGTTCCATACGAACCAGACGAATACGCTCCGCTCCGTTTGCCGCGCGTTTCTTGCACATCGACCCAACGGTTATCAAATCCTTCTTTGACAATCGAAATATATTCATCACCTAGTGGCGTAAGCCCTTTTAACAATATGTCTTTCGCTTCTTCATACGTCACTTTCATATCGGCTTGTTTCACAAGCGGTGTATACAAATCGTACATATGCAACTCATCTAGCCCTAACACGCGCTTGCGCAATTGAACGTAACGATGCAAAAGCGGCAAATAACGATGAATCGTTTCAATTAAATTGTCGTACACCGCTTCAGGAATTTGATTTTTACTTAATGCAGCTTCACGCGCTGAGCGATAATTGCGAACGCGCGCAAAAAAAGTATTGCGCTTCACCGCTCCACTTAACGTGCTAGCAAACGTATTTTCATATTTGCGATATGTATCGTATACCGCTTTAAACGCATCGCGACGAACACGACGATCTTCGCTTTCAAGAAAACGAATGTAACGACCGTGCGTCACTTCCACTTCTTCTCCGTTTTCATCTGTAATCGTCGGAAAGCGCAAATCGGCATTATTTAACGCTCCAAACGTATTGCTGGACGCATTCATGACATCTGCCGCTTGCGCAAGGATCGCTTCTTCTTTTTCCGATAACACGTGCGGACGTTGGCGATTCATTTCATCTAATTCGTGCTCATACAGCCGAAGCGGTTCGTATTGTTGTAAAAACGTGCGCACGACCGATTCATCAAGCGCTAAAATTTCTGGCACGATAAACGCCATCACTTGACCAGCTTCAGCATATAAACTTTCCGCTCTCGTTTCAAGCGCTTGATAAAATGCATTCGCTGTATCTTCATCATGGCGCATATGCGCATACGCATATAATTTCCCTAGTCGCATCAACACATGGTCGCGATATTGCAACGCTTCGTATAACGTTTGTGCGCTTTCCCCTAATCTTCCTTTATACTCCGAAAATTTCGGAAGAAGTGCTTGAATTGCTTGAAATTCTTGTTCCCAATGTTCATCTGTCGCAAAAATATCTTCAAGACGCCACGTATACTCTACCGGAACGTCTTTACGTGTCGGCAACGTTTTTGCCATGTTCATCACCTCTTACATAAAAATGTTTACTTATATATTATTCTCGTTTTGTGAAAAAATCCTCTTTTTTGCTTACAATTCGCTCAAGTACTTGTTGATCTCCTTTCATCGCCTCCTCTATCGTACGTGGGAGCGACCATGACCGAATGCGCTGAAACGTACTTTTTCCGACTTTTTTCAACAATTGAAGCGACACGAGCGCATGTAAATAGTCCATGAACGCATACGAATAATGGCTTTTTGTCATAAGTGGCAATCGGCGAATATGAACGAGGTTTTGACGAATGAAATGTTGCATTCGCTCATATAATTGATGAAACGAAAACGTCATATGAGATGGAATACGCATGATCTCAAGCAACATATACGTTTGCCAAATAAACGGAGGCGTCTTTAACCAATACGAATGTCGAAGCGGAATGCCGGCTTCATGCGGAAATAACGATGGGGGCATATGCTCATTATAAACGATGCGACAAAAGGAGCGATTCGTTCGATAATACAACGGAGACAGCCGCCATTGTTTCTTTTTCATTTGCCATGCATGAAACAAACCATCGTGTTGTCGTTGAGGCGTTTGTTGGAAAGAAGAAAATGACATCGTATCGAGCGGAATCGTCGTCCATTCTCCGTATGCCATCGTTGCGGATAGCGGGATGAGATGATGAAGAAACCATACTTCGCGACGTTCGGGGCAATAAAGCGGAATCATCTCGTAACTATTGAAAAAAAGCCAAGAAAATGAAGATAGTTGAAAAAACAAACCGCGGCGCTGCACATGTGATGAATGAAGCAACCAAATTGGGACAATATGTGCGTTTACGTACGCGTTCGTTCGTTTCACGAATAAAGAAGATGGAATGATAGAACATTGATATTCGACTGCGTACATCTTTTTTTCATGCATGACAAATACATCCGGACGTTGACGAATATGCGGTAAATACTTTTCGACTTCCGCTTCGATCTTCTCGTTGATGAGCCATTCATATAGCTGTTGTTTCCCTTGTAAATGGGCGATTGTTTCGCGCTCTGTTTCGATCGTGCATGTCGTTTCGTGTGCAAAATGCGACATTCGTTTTTTTCCAATTTTCAATTGCACTCGCTTCAAACAAACAGGGCAAAAAAACGACTGCGTCGCTCGCAATACATGTAGCTGTTCAACCGTCCAATCGTCTAATAACGAACATGTTTCTCCATTTTTCAATAATGCAACAAACATGCAACCTCCCCTTTCTCCACATATTTTTTTCACCAACATCGCCTTTTTTCCTGCAACAAATACAAAAAATAGGGGAACAACTAAATTTATTGAATTAGGCGTTTTTTATTTCCCTTCTTTCACATTTTGTCATACAATAGAAGTACAAGATGTGGAATGATGGGCGAACGCTCAGGGGTAAATTCCCTTCCTGAATGGATAATCATAGAAGGGAGATGAAAAACATGGAAATCGAACGCATCAATGAATATACGTTAAAGCTATATATATCGTACGGAGATATTGAGGAACGCGGCTTTGATCGCGAAGAAATTTGGTACAATCGCGAGCGAAGCGAAGAATTGTTTTGGGAAATGATGGACGAAATCAATCAAGAAGTGGAAATTTATTTAGAAGGACCGCTTTGGATTCAAGTGCATGCGCTTGAAAAAGGATTAGAAGTGTTCGTCACAAAAGCCCAAATTTCAAAAGACGGAAGCAAACTGGAGTTACCTATTCTCGATGAACGATTCAAAGACTTACCGGTCGATGAAAAAATTGAACATATATTAGACCAACATTTTAACATTATTAAATCGTCGTCGACACAAGCGCCTGATAATCCGCTCCAGTTCGTCATCCGCTTTAAAAACATTGAGGACGTCATCGCTCTTGCTCATCGTCGCGATTTTTCAACATTACACAACAAGTTATTCGCATTGGAGAATAACTATTACTTGTACGTCGAATTTACAGAAGAAGATACCGATCGCGACATTGATAATATGTTAAGCATATTACTTGAATACGGGCAAGATTCTCAAATGACGATTCATCGCCTTGAAGAATATGGGAAAATCGTCATCGCAGAACAAGCATTAACGATGATCGCAAAACACTTTCCAAACTCATAACGCCGATTTCAACCCATTGAAATCGGCTTTTTTCTCGCGAGGTCAGGTGAACAACAAATGAGAAATGCGTTAAAAGTTGCACTATTTATACTTGCTTTCATCGGCTTTTTAGCAGTGACAAAAGATTATTGGGAAGGCTGGCTACTCGGAACGTTCAGCTTATTCGTCACATTGTCAGTTATTTTTATTTCGTTTGTCATCTTTTTAGAAAATCGCCACCCGACGAAAACGCTCACATGGCTCGTTTTATTTAGTAGCTTTCCGCTCATCGGCTTTATTTTTTATTTTTTACTCGGTCAAAACTATCGGAAAAAACGATTATTTCGAAAAAAAGCGCTACTCGATGAACAAACGTTTCGCAAACTAGAACGGAATGACGCGAATCATGAACGAAAATTATATATGAAACCACATCAACAGCCGTTGTTACAACTAGCTAGACGAATGACGAAAGAATCGATTTCAACCGCGACAAAAACGCGCGTGTTAACAAACGGGGAAGAAACGTTCGCTGCCATTTTTGCGGAATTAGAAAAAGCAGAGCATCACATTCATCTTGAATATTACATCGTACGTGATGACGATATCGGCGAACGGCTAAAACAAATATTAATCGCCAAAGCAAAAAAAGGGGTACACGTCCGCTTTTTATATGATGCAGTCGGAAGTTGGAAACTGTCGAAAACGTACATACAAGATATGCGCGAAGCAGGCGTCGATATGATCCCGTTCTCTCCTGTTCGCTTGCCGTTTTTAAACAATACCATCAACTTCCGTAACCATCGCAAAATTATCGTCATTGACGGAAAAGTCGGTTTTGTTGGCGGCTTAAATATTGGCGATGAATATTTAGGGAAAAATGAATATTTCGGATTTTGGCGCGATACGCATTTACTCGTGTATGGCGAAGCGGTGCGCACGCTGCAACTAATTTTTTTACAAGACTGGTATTACATGACTGGTCAACAATGGTTGACAATGAACTATTTACACGCGCCGACCGTTGAGGATGAGACGCTCGGAGGGGTCCAGCTTGTCGCTGGTGGACCAGATACGAAATGGGAAGTCATTAAACATTTATTTTTTGCGATGATTACATCAGCCCAGCAATCGATTTGGATCGCCTCACCGTATTTCATTCCAGATGAAGATATTTTAACGGCATTGAAAGTAGCCGCATTAAGCGGTATTGATGTACGACTTCTCGTTCCGAAGCGACCGGATAAAAAAATTGTGTTTTACGCTTCCCGCTCTTATTTTCCTGAACTACTCGAAGCAGGAGCGACCATTTACGAATACGAAAAAGGGTTTATGCACAGCAAAATTATCGTCGTAGATGGGGAACTCGCTTCGATCGGCACGGCGAACATGGACATGCGCAGCTTTCATTTGAATTTTGAAGTGAATGCGTTTTTATATCAAACGCCAAGCGTACAAACGCTAGTCGATGACTTTATAAACGACTTCGAGCATTCATCAAAAATTGATATGCATCAATTCAAACGCCGGCCACTTTGGATGCGCATCGCTGAATCGACAGCGCGCCTTCTTTCACCACTACTATAAAAGGCTTAGCATTTACGCTAAGCCTTTATTGTTGACGAGCTGTTGTGCTTGACGCAATTGATACGTCCGCACTTTTCTCGGTAAAAAGCGACGAATTTCATCTTCGTTGTAACCAACTTGCAGACGCTTTTCGTCCATAATAATTGGACGACGCAACAAGCCTGGATGTTGGCGAATAATTTCATATAAATCTTGCAGCGGTAACGAATCCACTTGAATATTTAACTTTTGAAAAATTTTCGAACGAGTTGAAATAATTTCGTCCGTTCCGTTTTCCGTCATACGCAAAATGCTTTTAATTTCTTCAATCGTTAACGGCTCGGCAAAAATATTGCGCTCTTTATACGGAATGTTATGCTCTTCTAACCACGCTTTTGCTTTTCGGCAAGACGTACAACTTGGCGATGAATATACGATCACCATATGTGAATCACTCCCTTATGGGTTGCTTTATTCGCTTTCTGTATTAAAACACATCTTATTTTAAAATGACTTTAAAAAACTCTACAACGTACATTATACAACAAAAAAGTTTAGAAAGATACACCTTTTTTCAATTTTACCCAACATATTATACGGTTGTCCGATCAAAATGGTTTCATTTTTCGTTGCTTTCGTTTCGAATTTTCTCTACAATAAAAAGAGACATGGCAAACAAAGGGGGAGACGTATGGCACAATTTTTTATCGACTTTACGATCGTCGCCGTTTTCGTGATTGGCATCACAGCGCTTATGGGCGTCATTTTAAACGGTATTGGTGAAAACATATTTGGCGGACGGAAAAAGCGATTACATACTGCAATGAGCGAACAGGTGCAAACGGGCTGGAAAGCGGTTGGTGGAAAAAAAGCTTCGAGATAATCTCGAGGCTTTTTTTAAAAACGAAATAGTCAAACGAATCAAAATATTGTATAATACTTTAGTACATCAAACGAAAAAAGCTAATCTCTCGTTCGAGAGATTAGCTGTACATCGCCTTATATTTTTCGTACTCTGCTTCGGAGCAGTAAACGAAATGACCTGGCGTAATTTCGCGCATGCGCACATCTTCGCCTTCTTTATAATTATGTTGCGATGGATCGTAAATGATACGTTTGCGCGTCCGTTCTGTTTCTGGGTCTGGATGTGGAATCGCTGAAAGAAGCGATTTCGTGTACGGATGAATTGGATTGCGGTACAACTCTTCCGCATCCGCAAGCTCAACCATTTTTCCGAAATACATGACGCCAATTCGGTCGCTAATGTATTTGACCATTGACAAATCGTGGGCGATAAATAAATACGTCAATCCTTTTTCACGTTGCAACTTTTTCATTAAGTTGACAACTTGTGCTTGGATCGATACGTCAAGTGCCGAAATTGGCTCGTCCGCGATAATAAATTCCGGCTCAACCGCAAGCGCGCGTGCAATGCCGATCCGTTGACGCTGTCCGCCAGAAAACTCATGCGGATAACGGTTCGCGTGTTCACGGTTCAGTCCGACCGTCTCAAGCAATTCATACACGCGATTCATGCGCTCTTCTCTCGACGACGCTAATCCGTGAATATCGATACCTTCCGCAATAATATCTGCAACCGTCATACGCGGGTTTAACGATGCATACGGGTCTTGGAAAATCATTTGCATTTTCCGTTTTAATTCTTTCGCTTCTTTCGCAGACTTTTTCCGATGCACACTTAAACCGTTAAACAACACTTCGCCGCCTGTTGCTTCATATAATCCAATAATCGTACGTCCTGTCGTTGACTTTCCGCATCCTGACTCACCAACAAGACCGAGCGTTTCGCCTTTATAAATGTCGAACGTCACATCGTCAACCGCTTTGACAACTTGACCTTTCCCGACTTTAAAATATTGTTTTAAGTTTTTCACTTCGACAAGTTTTTGTTTTTCGCTCATCACTTATTCCCTCCTTTGTTGTTCGTTAGTGTAACGAATTTTTTCATCCGTTCACGAACGACTTTCGGAGGTTCGACTTTCGGTGCATTCGGATGAAGCAACCATGTAGCAGCATAATGCGTATCAGAAACTTTGAACATTGGCGGTTCCATTTCATAGTCAATCTTTAACGCATACGCATTACGAGGCGCAAACGCATCTCCTTTTGGCGGATTTAACAAATCAGGAGGCGTTCCTGGAATCGAGTACAATTCTTCATCACCATGTTCTAGGCTCGGCATTGACGCAAGTAAGCCCCACGTATACGGATGTTTCGGATTGTAGAAAATTTCATCGACCGTTCCTTTTTCAACAATTTTCCCTGCATACATGACCGCAACGCGATCCGCCACATTTGCAACGACGCCGAGGTCGTGGGTAATGAAAATAATGGATGTTCCCGTCTTTTTCTGAATATCTTTAATTAATTCTAAAATTTGCGCTTGAATTGTCACGTCTAACGCCGTCGTCGGCTCATCGGCAATTAACACTTTCGGATTGCATGCAAGCGCAATCGCAATAACGATACGTTGACGCATTCCGCCTGATAGTTGATGCGGATATTGTTTAAAACGAAGCGCTGGCTCCTTAATGCCGACGAGGTCAAGTAGCTCAATGGCGCGCGCTTTTGCCTCTTCTTTTGTCATTTGTTGATGCTTTAACAACACTTCTGTAATTTGCTTTCCGATTGTCATCGTTGGATTTAACGCTGTCATCGGGTCTTGGAAAATCATCGAAATTTCCGCACCGCGTACACGCTGCATTTCTTTTTCCGAAAGCTTTGTGAGATCGCGACCTTCTAGTAAAATTTGTCCTTGCTTAATTTTTGCAGGTGGCATCGGTAGTAAACGCATAAGCGCTTTAGACGTGACCGATTTTCCTGAACCAGACTCTCCAACGATCGCCAGCGTCTCCCCTTTATATAAATCAAACGATACACCACGTACAGCTTGTACTTCACCGCCGTATACGTCAAACGAAATATGCAAATCTTTTACCTCTAGTACCTTTTCCATCATTCCACCCCTTTCACCCGTTATTTACGCATTTTTGGATCGAGCGCATCGCGCAATCCGTCCGCTAATAAGTTAAAGCTTAAAATGAGTAAGCTGATCACAAACGCAGGAATCATCATTAAATGAGGGAACGTTTGGATCGATTTGTAACCGTCGTTGACGAGTGAACCGAGCGATGCTTGAGGTGGACGAATACCGAGTCCGATGAAGCTTAAAAATGCCTCTGTAAAAATCGCACTCGGAATCGTAAACATCGTCGTAATAATAATTGGACCAACGACGTTTGGTAATAAATGTTTAGCGATAATACGAGAGTCAGATGCACCGAGCGTACGAGCAGCTAAAACGTATTCCATATTTTTTAATTTTAAAATTTGTCCCCGCACAATACGCGCCATCGTCACCCAGCCAGTAATAACCATTGCGACAGTAATCGAAATAATTCCTGGCTCAAACACAAGAATAAACAAAATAACAACGATTAAGTTCGGGATACCGACTAACACTTCAATAATACGCTGCATGACGTTGTCGACACGACCGCCGTAAAATCCAGAAATCCCGCCATATGCAATCCCGATTAACAAATCAATCGCCGCCGCCAATACACCGATATATAGAGAGATGCGTGCCCCATACCATGTACGCGTCCATAAATCACGACCGAGGTCATCTGTTCCAAACCAATAGTATTCTTTCACTCCACGTTTTTCATACACATTAATTCCATTCATATCTTTTCCGTTAAACGGAAGCCAATCTATATTTTCCAACACCGGAATGCGCGGTGGTAATTTCGCATGTTTTAAATTTTGCTCTTTATACGTATGGTTGCTAAATATTGGCGCAAAAATGGCCATAAGCGTAATGATGATAATCATGACTAATCCGAAAACGGCTCCTTTATTTTTACGCAAACGAATCCAAGCGTCTTGGAAAAACGTTAAGCTTGGACGATTAATTTTTTCCATATCACCTTGGCGGTCTGTCGCTAATTCAAACAACTCAGGAGATAATTGTTTTTCTGTCATCATTTTTTCCCTCCCGCTAAACGAATTCGCGGATCAATTAAACCGTAAAGCAAGTCCACAATAAAAATAACGAGAATAAATAACGCACTATAAAAAATCGTCGTCCCCATAATGACTGGATAATCGTTTAAGTTAATCGAACGAACGAACTGCTCCCCTAAGCCCGGAACAGCGAAAATTTGCTCAATAACTAACGTTCCCGTCATTAAGTTAACGGCCATCGGACCAAGAATTGTAATAATTGGAATCATTGCGTTTCTTAATCCGTGTTTAAAAATAACGCCAAAGCCACTAATTCCTTTCGCACGCGCGGTTAGAATGTAATCTGAACCGAGCACTTCTAGCATTTCTGTACGCATAAAGCGCGCGATGCTTGCAATAACAAATACCGATAATGCCAACGTTGGCATAATTGTATACTCAAATCCTTCCCAAAACGCAACAGGAAGTAGTTTCAATTTTACGCCGATGTAATATTGTAACAATCCACCAAATACAAATGACGGAATGGAAATACCTAAAACAGCTAATACTGTTGCTCCATAGTCAATCGCTGTATTGTGACGAACAGCAGCGATGACACCTAGCAAAATACCGACAATGGTTCCGAATACAAGCGCTTGAAAACCAAGTTGTGCAGATGGGCCGATGCGATCGCCAATCAATTGTGAAACTGGACGATTATCATACTGGAAAGAAACCCCTAAATCTCCTTTCGCCAAGTTGCCTAGATAGCGAATGTATTGTACTGGCACCGGATCGTTTAATCCATATTTTTCTAAAATGATTTTTTGTTGTTCTGGCGATAACTTCTCTTGATTTTGGAGAGGGGAACCTGGGAGAAGCTTCATTAAAAAGAACGTTGCCGTTGCGATAATAAACAACGTAATCAACATGTAAACAAAACGTTGTAACGTATATCGTGCCATATTGCACACCTCCTTACAAAATTAAAAACTTTTTGAAATTTTTCGGATTAGCAGGCAAAAGGAGAGTATATGCTTGTCGCACATATACTCTCCTTTCTTTTCGATTACTCGATATATGCCCACTTGTAGCTGTTGTCTGGACCGAATGGATGATCAACAATACCTTTGACGTATTCACGCTCAAGGTATGCTGCACCACGTTGATACATTGGAGCGATAACTGCTTCATCTAACAAGATTTTCTCAGCTTTTACCATCGCATCCCAACGAGCTTGTAAGTCAGAAAGAAGCGTTGTTTTCGCATCTTGTACAAGCTTGTCGTACTCCGCATTTGACCAACCTGTTTGGTTGTGAGCACCGTTTGTCACAAACATATCGATGAATGTCATTGGGTCTTGATAGTCTGGACCCCAACCAGCAAATGATAACTCATATTGCATTTTGCTTTCAAGATCAAGTTTTTGCTTAAATGGTTGTTGTTTAATATTCACTGTTAAACCTGGTAAGTTTGTTTCAAGTTGCTCTTTTAAGAATTCACCAATTTTCTTCGCGCTTTCAGAGTCATAGTTTAACAATTCAAGTGTCACTTTGTCTTTACCAAGCTCTTTTTTCGCTTGTTCCCAATATTTTTTCGCTTCTTCTGCGTTAAATTTCACTAAATCGCCATTTTCTTCACGGAAATCTTTTCCGTTTGGACCAGTAACGAATCCTTCTGGTACGAAGTAGTTCGCTGCTTTTGAACCGTTATTTAAAATTGTCGCAACCATTGCTTCTTTATCGAAGCCCATCGCAATCGCTTTACGCGCATTTACGTTTTTCAACACTTCGTTCTTTTGATTCATGCGGATGAAGAACAAGACAGGCTCTGATTTTGTTTTAAAGTTTTTGTCGCTGCTATACTTGTCAACAAACTCTGCACTTAAACCAACACGGTCTGCTTTGTTTGTTTCATATAAGTTTACACCAGTCGCAACGTCTTTAACAATGTTGAAGTTAATTGTTTCAAGTTTGACTGTTTGTGCATCCCAATATTGCTCGTTTTTCTTTAATTGGAAGCTTTGCTCATGTTTCCACTCGCTTAATACGAACGGACCGTTGTAAATTGTTGTGTTTGCTTCAAGACCGTACTTGTCCCCTTGCTCTTTAACGAATTTCTCGTTTTGTGGATAGAACGTTGGGAACGCTAATAAGCTTAAGAAATAAGGAATTGGGTTTTTCAATTCAACTTGTAATGTTTTGTCGTCAACCGCTTTTACACCTAATTGGTCAACAGGTACTTTTCCTGTGTTTACTTCTTCAGCGTTTTTAATGTCGTACATAATGTACGCATACTCAGCACCTGTGTTTGGATCAAGCGCTTTTCTCCATGCATATACGAAATCGTTTGCCGTCACAGGCTCACCATTTGACCATTTCGCATCGCGAAGTTTGAACGTGTACACTTTTCCATCTTCGCTCACTTCGTAGCTTTCAGCCATTCCAGGCGTTGGCTCATTGTTTTGGTCTAAACGATATAAACCTTCAAATACGTTGTTCATGACGCGGAATGATACGCTGTCAGTTGCTAACGTAGAGTCTAAAGAAGGAATTTCTGAAGTTTCAAGCAAGTTTAACACTTGCTCTTTTGCTGGCGCTTCTTGAGCCGGCTTTTCGCCCTCATTGGCAGTCTTGTCTTCTTCTTTTTTGCCGCCACACGCTGCTAGCACCGTGGAAGCGACGAGAAGAAGCACGAAAAAGATAGACAACTTTTTCTTCATGCGAGTTTCCCCCTCATCTTTTTTATTGTATTTATTTCCATCTTCTGATTTATCAGAAGATTTGAAACACAAGGACATTATATAACGAATTAGTATACTTGAAAAGATTTTTTTAAAACTTTTTTTAAATTTTCTAACATCTTAAATAAGTGTAAGGTTTTTTTACATTTCCGATAAAATCAGCTTGTTGACTATTTTATTTGTTTTTTATTCGTTTGTAAATAGAAAATTTACACTTTTTTTAGTATAATACTTTACAGCGATTAAGCGCGAAAGGTGGATAAATGGTGAAAAATACAGTCATGACAAGTGTTTTCGTATTTTTAGTTGCGCTAACGGTTGCACTTTTTTCTCAAAACAAATGGTTAACATTTATTAATATTTCTTTTTTGCTTGCACAGCCACTTGTTATTATTGGTGGATTTCGATTCATATATGAAAAAGGATTTTTCGATGTGACCATTTCTAGCTTTAAACGATTGTTTCGTTCTCCCGTTGAACGGTATTATGCCGATGATCAAAATGATGATGGACAAAAAAAACAATGGGGAGCGACGCTTTTTTTTGCTGGGCTGGTCGTCACAGGTGCAACGCTCATTTTTTCATACATGAATTGACAATCGAAGTGGAAACTCATATAATGTTTTCAAAAACCGATGCGATGACGAAGAATAGTACATATGACGAGGCGTTCAGAGAGCTTGTGGACGGTGCGAACAAGCCGCTAGTTGTATGGAATGGGCTTTCGAGCATTCAAGCTGAACAAAAAGTAGGCTTGGACGTTTGCCTTACGTTACAAAGGTGCCATGCATGCGCATGGGCAAAGTGATTGTCGTATCGGCAATAACTAGGGTGGCACCACGGTTCTATCGTCCCTAAAGATGATAGAGCCTTTTTTATTTGGAAAAATAAAAAAAGGAGTGATTTCATGAAGACGATTTTTTCTGGCATTCAACCAAGCGGCGTCATTACGCTCGGCAACTATATCGGGGCGATGAAGCAATTTGTTGAATTGCAAGACGATTACAACTGCTACTTTTGTATCGCTGATCAACATGCGATTACCGTTCCGCAAGATCGGCTCGTGCTTCGGAAAAACATTCGCAGTTTAGCGGCCTTTTATTTAGCGGTTGGCATCGATCCGAACAAATCAACGTTGTTTATTCAATCAGAAGTGCCTGCGCATGCGCAAGCGGGTTGGATTTTGCAATGCATCGCCTACATTGGCGAATTAGAGCGGATGACGCAATTTAAAGATAAATCAGCTGGAAAAGAAGCGGTCAGCGCTGGGTTGTTAACGTATCCGCCGCTTATGGCAGCCGACATTTTACTTTACTCGACAGACATCGTTCCTGTCGGTGAAGACCAAAAACAACATATTGAGTTGACACGCGATTTAGCGGAGCGATTTAATAAACGATATGGGGACATTTTCACGATCCCGGAGGCGCGCATTCCGGAAATCGGAGCCCGCATTATGTCGCTTACTGATCCGACGAAAAAAATGAGCAAGTCCGATCCAAACCAAAAATCGTACATTACACTACTTGACGATGCGAAAACGATCGAGAAAAAAGTAAAAAGCGCCGTGACGGACTCCGAAGGCATCATTCGTTACGATAAAGAAAAGAAGCCGGGCGTATCGAACTTATTGACGATTTACTCCATTTTAGCGAACGAATCGATTGAGCAATTAGAAGAGCGCTACGCAGGAAAGGGATACGGAGAATTTAAAGCGGACGTCGCTCAAGTGATCATTGACGCATTGACACCAATCCAAGAAAAATATTATGAGCTTATGGAAAGCTCAAAACTAGATGACATTTTAGACGAAGGAGCAGAAAAAGCAAACCGCGTCGCAAATAAAATGTTGAAGAAAATGGAAAACGCCATCGGGTTAGGAAGAAAAAGACGATAAAAAACTCAGCTCCATAAGGGCTGAGTTTTTTAATTCACTTTCGGCTCTTGTTCCATTTCCCATAGTTTTTCAAAAAACGGTTGTCCTTTCACAAGCCGTTCGCATAAATGCGCATGGCGGTCCGACCATCCGTATTTCGCTTCTTCGTACAAGCCGTTCCACGCTTCTTCAAACGACATTTGTTGAATGTATGCATACTTTTCTGGCGCCCACTCCGTATACCAATAGCGCACTTCAGCGACATTTTTCGTTCCGTACAATTGATCAAGCGCCATAAATAACAGCTGCTTCAATTGTCGCTCTTTGCGCGTCAATCCGCTCATGAGCGCAGGATGGGGCGATAAAATATGATATTCTTTTTCACTTTGTTGAAACGGATATATGCGCACATCTTGCTCTTTCATCATCTCATAAACGAGCTGTTCTTGCCGTGGAATGAGGCGGCTTTTACGAATCGGAATGTGATAGCCAATCGTATCAATCGCAACGATGCCATAGCCATCTGTGGCAATAAAACAATAATCAAGCTGAATGCGTTCATGATTTTTGCGCACATACGCTTTTTGATACACATCTTCAAGCAACGGTTTAGGAATTTCCGATAGACTATTTTCCAAGTAGTAAAACAGTTGTGGGCTCACTTTTAATACTGGAACTTGATCTAATAACTCAATCGCATCATCTTTTCTCCACTCATAAAAGTGGCAAACGTTATATCCATTTTCTTCTCCTTCAAACCAATTTACCCAAACATCGTGAAGATATAACATGCATAACCCCTCACTTCAAACGATTTGTTCACAGTATGGTCAGAGGTCGTTCATTTTATTCCATTTCACCCTAAATTTAACCATCATCACGAAATGGGAAAAAAATACTTAGCCACGTCATGAATAAGCCGATAGGTAAAAAATAACATTCCACTTTTGTGCTAATAAATAACAAATATTCTTTCCAATCTGCACGCGATGCCATAATGTTTAAATACGCAATCATCGTCGTTCCACCAATGACCGACATCCCAAACCCAAGCAAATAAAAAAAGAAACGCATACATTTGTCCCCCTTGTCCACTACTATATGTATGAACAAACCGGGAAACGATGCGTTACATAAAAAAAATTTGTTCTGATTCCATTGTCAATAATTCGATTATCGTCTTTTTTTCCAACGCTCGCTTCACGATGTCATACCCTACCGCATAGCCGAGCATGCGCGGATAAAAGGTTGAACCGTATAAAAGCGGACGGTAACGAGCATCGTCTGGACGAAGCGATATGTTTGGCACGATCCATTTTTTCGTAAACTGCTTTAGTTGTTCCTCCGTGTAATATGTCGTCCATTTCGCGACATATTTGCTCCCAAGTCGCTCATACACCGCGTTTTCGGCTAATCCTTCCATGACGATGCGGTCAAGGAGCGTATAGTCGCGCTCATTTTTCGGATCCACATGTAAACGGCAAACGTGATTGTATTCGTGAATAAGGAGGGCGTAAATATGTTCATTCGGAACATGAGGAAGCAAAAATAAAAATAGTTGATCGCGAAAAGCGACGCCTGACTTTCCGCCAAATTCATGTTGGAGCGAACGGTTGGTAGCATCGGCAGGAAAAATATAAATCGGCACATCTGGCCCATTCCACTCTTTTTTTAGCTCCGCAAACTTTTTGGCGACAAATGCCCATACGTTTTTTTGTTCAAGCTGTTTCATGATGTCATGTTGATTGCGCCGCGCCATCCCATGCGCAAATAAATGGCGCTGTACGTCTTCTTTTATTTTTTCTCGCCATTTGTCATGTTCAAACCAGTTTTTTGTGTTAATCACTCCCATGACACTCCCTCCTTTCGTTATCGCATTGTACGACAAACGAAAGGAAAATGTGAAAAGGATGAGGAGAGACTCATCCTTCATATTTTTTGAAAATAATTGTCGCATTATGTCCACCAAAACCGAGCGAATTGCTTAATACGGCACGCACGTCTTGTTTGCGCGCCACGTTTGGCACGTAATCTAAGTCGCATTCTGGATCTGGCGTTTCATAATTAATCGTCGGCGGAATGACGCCGTCGTAAATCGATAAAACGGAGAAAATCGCTTCGACCGCGCCAGCTGCGCCAAGCAAATGACCAGTCATTGATTTTGTCGAGCTGACCGCTAATTTGTACGCATGTTCACCAAATACTTCTTTAATCGCCATCGTTTCATATTTATCGTTATACTCTGTGCTCGTTCCGTGTGCATTAATGTAATCGATGTCTTCTGGTTGCATATTCGCATCACGAAGCGCTTGGCGCATCGCGCGTACACCGCCTTCTCCGCCAGGTGCTGGTGCCGTAATATGATACGCATCCCCTGTCGCACCGTAGCCGACAATTTCTGCATAAATGCGCGCACCGCGTTTTAGCGCATGTTCTAGTTCTTCCAAAATAATAATGCCAGCCCCTTCGCCCATAATAAATCCATCTCGATGTTGATCGAACGGACGGCATGCTGTTTTCGGGTCTGGATTAAACGAGAGCGCTTTTGCGGCGCTAAATCCTGCAAACGCCATATGCGTAATCGGCGCCTCTGTTCCGCCTGTAATCATGACGTCCGCATCACCGCGCTCAATAACTTTAAACGCATCGCCAATCGAGTTCGTTCCTGTTGCACAAGCGGTCACTGTACATGAGTTCATTCCTTTTGCGCCAAGTATAATCGACACTTGCCCTGCCGCCATATCTGGAATCATCATCGGAACGAAAAACGGGCTCACGCGGCGATACCCTTTTTCTAAAAACGTCTTTAGCTGTTCTTCGTACGTTTCCATCCCACCGATGCCTGAACCGATCCATACGCCGACGCGTGCAGCGTTATCTTCTGTAATTTGTAAATTCGCATCTTTTACGGCCATCATCGAAGCCGCGACTGCGTATTGTGTGAAGCGATCCATTTTACGCGCTTCTTTTTTATCCATAAACTGTTCAACTTGAAAATCTTTCACTTCCGCTGCCACTTTCGCAGGAAAATCGTCCGCGTTTAATCGTGTGAGCGGACCGATGCCTGATTGTCCGGCAACGATATGTTTCCACGTCGTTTCAACATCATTTCCTAACGGCGTCACTGCTCCTAACCCCGTGACAACCACTCGTCTTTTCGTCACCACACATCACTCCTTTGTTTCATCATACATCGTTATTTGCCCCAGCGCAACGCAATAGCGCCCCAAGTTAATCCACCGCCGAAACCGACCATAATAATTAAATCGCCATCTTGAATGCGTCCAGCTTCTACTTCTTCGACGAGCGAAATCGGAATGGATGCAGCGGATGTATTTCCGTATTTATTCACGGTAATCGACATGCGGTCAACTGGTAGCTCTAACCGTTCGCGCGCCGCTTCCATAATGCGAATGTTCGCTTGATGCGGAATTAAAAAGTCAACGTCCGCCTTCGTCAACCCTGCTTTTTCTAGCACACGAATGCACGACTCTCCCATTTGACGCACGGCAAATTTAAATACTTCCCGTCCGTTCATCACGACATAATCGTCTTCGTATAAATATTTTCCGCCTGTTCCGTCCGCACCGAGCTCAAACGACACGATGCCACGACCTTCCGAAACTTTTCCCATCACAACAGCGCCTGCACCGTCTCCAAACAACACCGCTGTGTTCCGATCCGTCCAATCGACGATTTTCGATAATTTTTCTACCCCGACAACGAGCACATATTTGTACGTGTCCGTTTCGATAAATTGTTTCGCCGTCACCATCGCATACATAAATCCTGCACATGCTGCGCTCACATCAAGCGCCGCCGCGCGCACTGCGCCAAGCTTTTCTTGCAGCATACATGCAACAGACGGAAACGCGCGATCTGGTGTGACCGTTGCTACTAAAATGAAATCAATTTGTTCGGGAGAAATACCCGCATCATCAAGCGCGCGCTTCGCTGCGATATATGCCATATCGGACGTATCCATATCGTCTGAAGCAATGCGCCGTTCTTCAATGCCTGTTCTCGTCCGAATCCATTCATCAGACGTATCCATTCGTTGTTCTAATTCTTTATTCGTCACAATACGCTCTGGCAAATATCGTCCAATTCCAATAATTCCTGCATTCACGGAAATATCGTCTCCTTTTATTATCAAACTTTATTACTTGGTACTAATTTTACTTTCTTTTCTCGTTTCGTGCAATAAAAAAATGAGGAGGGATTCCCCACCTCACTCATTTGGCAATTTCCCCGTTTTTTTATATCGTTCAATGGCTTCTGTTATTTTTTGTTGGAACGATTCATCGACAAGCGGGCTAAACGTGCCGAGTTCAACGACACCGTCTTGAAAATCAACATATGTCGTTCCTGACGTTAACTCTTTGTCGATAAACTTTTGCGCAACGAGCTCATATAATGCATCGACATGTTGGACGGTGCTCGTTAGTACCGTTCGTTCCCCTAAATCTGCTTGGTCTGTCACATAGCCAATCGCATATAGCCCATGTTCTTTCATTTTTTCAATGATCGGTACGCTAAATGTATCGCCAGCAGGATATACGACATCGACCCCATCAGCGATCATTCGCTCAACAATCTCCATCGCTGCATCAATATCACCCCAACTTTGCACATATTCTACATCAACGTGAACGTTTTCGTTTTCATATAACGCTCCTTCAAAAAAACCGTCCACTTCCGGTTGCCATTCAAACGCAGCAATAACGCCGATTTTATTCGTTTTCGTCATATGTCCTGCGACCATACCGCCAAAAAAGCCCATCGCATGTCCTTGAAAATTTAAGCTCGTGACGTTTTTCTTTTTCGCTTCTCCGTTAAAAAACACAAAATGGACGTTCGGATATTTTTCTGCGATGTCATCAAAATATTCTCCATATTCGTTCCCATGCCCGAAAATTAAATTGACGCCTTTTCGATGAAATTCTTTTACCGCTTGTTTAGTCGCAGCCTTTGAGTTTACCCCTTCACGATAAAACACATCGACACCAAATTTCGCTTGAATGCGTAGCAATCCTTTATACCCTTTCGTTCCCCACACTTGATCATCAATCGTATCAGGAACAAGCAGCCCAACTTTTTGTACATTCCCCGACGATAATTGAGCAGGGGCGCAAGAAGTTAAAATAACAAGTAGTGCAAAAATCAAATATGTATATCGCCACATCAACATGCAACACTCCTTTTCCCGTCTCATTTTTTATTTTACTTGTTTCCTTTCTTATCGGTAAAGAAAAAATCCCCACGGGTATGGGGACTATACGTCACTATATTGCTCATAAAAGTCATGAATCGCCTGCGCAAACATATACGTTTTTTCCGGCAAATGATACGATACAGGAACGTGAAACGTTTGAGCATATGCTCGTGCGTGGATCGTTGACGGATATCGGTTCACCCCTGATACTTGCCAAATTTTCATCGGCACAACGGGCGGACAGAGTGGAAGGATGCATCGTTCAACTTCTTCTTGCCCATATGCTTGTTTTAGTTGGCGCAACAGTCGCTTATAAAAAAATTTATGCTCTTTTTCATATTGCAACTGTGCTTGTAAAGATAAACAAGGATTTAATAGCGCGATGGCACGTATTTGGTCGTTCAATTCGTTCATCAATTGTAAAGCGACAAGCGCCCCCATCCCTTCTGCCAACACGTAAATGCGCTCATTTAAAATTTCCGTTTTTAATACGTAATGAATAAGCTGTTTCGCTAGTTTGACGGCTTTTGGACTTCCCCAATTGGCACCGTACAAATGGGAATAGAAAATCGTATACCCATGTTGTAATAAATCGTGTAACAACTTGTTTTTTCCAACATGTTGCATCCATAAGCTCGTCTTGTCATCAACAAAATGAGATACATCTCCTAAAATAAGTAATGCAAATCCGTTCGGGCGCTCTGGCACATGAATCGCACACCATTGCTCGCTAAATTGGAAAAATCGTTGCTTCTCTGTCATAACCGTCCACCTTAAGCACATCATTGTACAATATATCGTATGCGATTTTCTTTTTCGTGTACTAGGCGTTGTAATTTTTCGTTTTCGCTCATCCACTATTTATGTTAAGATAAAAAAGAGTGTAAAGGAGGGAGTTACATGCGTATTTTTTGGACGTTTTTTTGGACGTTTTTATTAGTAAACATGGTGACATACGTCGTTAGCTCGATGATCGGGGTCACTTATCATTTCGCAACAGGGGCTACATTAGCGATCATTGCAACCGTTCTCATTTTGTTGATTGCGCAACTCATTCCAAACGAGCCTGTGCATCATTAAAAAAGGATAAACGGCATTTGTCCGTTTATCCTTTTTTTACGACCAATTCATCGCCTTCGACATCGATTGTCACCGCACTGTAATCTCCAATGCGCCCTGCAACAATTTCACGCGCAAGCTTTGTTTCAATATGTTTTTGAATGAATCGTTTCAATGGACGCGCACCATATACATGGTCAAACCCGTGTGTCGCAATGTACGTTTTCGCTTCTTCTGTTAGTGTGACTGTCATATGACGTTCCGCTAACCGTTCTTCTAATTGTTTGATGAACTTCTCGACAATACCTTTTACTTCACGTACGGTTAACGGTTTAAACAATACAATATCGTCGATGCGGTTTAAAAACTCTGGTCGGAAATGCATACGCAATTGTTTCAACACTTGTTCGCGCGCTTCTTCGTTTACCTCGCCATGCGCATCGACCGCTTCTAACAACGTATGTGATCCAATATTGGACGTCATAATGACGACTGTATTTTTAAAGTCGACCGTTCTTCCTTGCGAGTCCGTCATGCGACCGTCATCTAACATTTGCAGTAAAATGTTAAACACTTCTGGATGCGCTTTTTCAATTTCATCAAGCAAAATGACCGAATATGGTTTTCTGCGCACCGCTTCGGTGAGTTGACCGCCTTCTTCATAGCCAACATATCCCGGAGGCGCTCCAATTAAACGAGACACCGCATGTTTTTCCATATATTCGGACATATCGATGCGAATCAGTTGTTGTTCACTATCAAAAAGCGCTTCCGCTAACGCCTTCGCCAGTTCTGTTTTCCCAACACCTGTCGGACCGAGGAAAAGAAATGAACCGATCGGACGATTCGGATCTTTCATGCCTGCACGCGCACGCAATACTGCATCACTCACTAGCTCGACCGCTTCATCTTGCCCGATGACGCGCTCGTGTAAAATGTCGGAAAGCCGCAACAATTTTTCCCGTTCACCTTCGACGAGCTTTGTCATCGGAATGCCCGTCCATTTCGACACAATCGTTGCGATTTCTTCTTCTGTCACTTCTTCTCGTAGCAGTCGCCGCTCTTTTTCGCTTTGTTCGAGTTGTTTTAATTGCTTTTCAAGCTGTGGAATGCGTCCGTGGCGGAGTTCCGCCGCTTTATTTAAATCGTAATTGTTTTCTGCTTCTTCTAACTCGCGCTTTGCTTTTTCTAACTGCTCACGCAATGTGCGCACATGTTGAATCGCTTCTTTTTCTTTTTCCCATTGCGCTTTCATCGCATTTGCTTTTTCGCGCAAATTCGCCAGCTCTTGCGATAACGCTTGCAAGCGCTGTTTGCTCGCTTCATCTTGTTCTTTTCTGAGCGCTGCTTCTTCAATTTCAAGCTGCATCATTTTGCGCATCACTTCGTCCAATTCTGTCGGCATCGAATCGATTTCTGTGCGAATCATCGCGCACGCTTCATCAACTAAGTCGATCGCTTTATCAGGTAAAAACCGATCGGAAATATAACGGTCTGATAATGTTGCCGCCGCCACAAGCGCACCGTCATGAATGTTGACACCGTGATGAATTTCAAATCGCTCTTTTAATCCGCGCAAAATCGAAATCGTATCTTCGACCGTCGGCTCTTCGACGAGTACTTGTTGGAAACGACGTTCAAGCGCTGGATCTTTTTCAATATATTGACGGTATTCATCAAGCGTCGTCGCTCCGATACAATGCAATTCCCCACGAGCAAGCATCGGCTTTAACATGTTGCCGGCATCCAATGCACCGTCTGTTCGTCCTGCCCCGACGATCGTATGCAGTTCGTCAATAAATAAAATAATGCGTCCTTCACTTTTCTTTATTTCATTTAATACTGCTTTTAACCGTTCTTCAAATTCGCCGCGAAACTTCGCACCGGCAATAAGAGCACTCATATCGAGTGCAAAAATCGTTTTATCTTTCAATCCTTCCGGCACGTCTTTTCGGACGATGCGTTGCGCAAGCCCTTCGACGATCGCTGTTTTACCGACGCCCGGCTCTCCGATTAACACAGGATTGTTTTTCGTCTTGCGCGATAAAATGCGAATGACACGACGAATTTCGCTATCGCGGCCGATGACCGGATCAATTTTCCCTGCTTTCACTTCCGCCACTAAATCGCGACCGTATTTTTGCAGTGCTTCATATGTAGCTTCTGGATTCGGACTAACCACGCGCTGATTCCCCCTTATTCCCATAATCGTTTGTCGTAGCTTCTCTCGGTCCATGCCATAGCGCGACAAAATCGGTTGCGCTTCTTTGTCAGCAACGAGTGCAAGCAACAAGTGTTCAACGGATATATATTCATCATTCATTTGTTTCGCTTCTTGTTCTGCGCGCACAAGCCATTGTTGCAAACGACTTGTTACATATATTTTCCCTGCCTCTGAGCTTGAAATGACTTGTGGTTTTTTGTTTAGCTGTTTATGCCATTCATCTAACAACGTCGCGACGGAAACTGACATTTTCTCGCATATTCGCCGAGCAAGCCCATCTTCTTGCTCGAAAAGCGCGACACATACATGTTCCACATCGACTTCTTGATGTTGTTTTTCTACCGCTAACGATTGAGCTCGCATGAGTGCTTCTTGCACTTTTTCCGTCATTTGTTGCATATTCATGGCGCTCCCCCCTTTTGACTTTGACTTTATTTGACCTTTATCTATTACGTATTATAACGAGAAAGCCACCCTTATGCAAGGATGGCTTACGGTTTTGGAAAGTACGTCCAAATGCGGTTATGATTTGACGTTTCAGGGAAACGGTCACCTGCTTTTAGTTTTAATTTCTTCGGATTTTTTACTTGATCCCCTGTCTCACCAATTTCAATATATATCCCGTTGTTTGGCGCTTTTTGCCCCGGGCGGAAATGTCTACTTTGTCCCATCCGTATCCCTCCTCATCGTCTAATCATTTTATAATATGTCCGTTTTGCTTCGTAAACATGATGAGAAATAACGGATGGACATCCAACTGTTACAGTAATGAAACGAGCAACGCTTTTTGTGCATGAAGGCGATTGCCTGCTTGTTGGAAAATGTACGAATGTGCTCCATCAATGACACCTTCCGTCACTTCTTCCCCCCGATGCGCTGGCAAGCAATGTAAAAATATAAAGTCTTGTTTCGCTTGTTGAACGAGCGCTTCATTCACTTGAAACGGGGCGAAAATATGCATGCGTTCGTTCGCTTCCGCTTCTTGCCCCATGCTTGCCCATACGTCTGTGTATACAACATCCGCATGCGCGATGGCTTCGTACGGATCGTTTGTCACAACGATCGTCGCTCCGCTTTCGCTGGCGATATATTTTGCTTTTTTTACGATCGTTTCTTTCGGTTCATATCCTTTCGGTGAAGCAATGGCACAATCCATGCCCGCTTTTGCCGCCGCAAGCATTAACGCATGTGCCATATTGTTTCCATCGCCAATGTAAGCAAGCTTTAACCCTTGTAGCTTTCCCTTTACTTCATAAATCGTCAATAAATCGGCAAGCGCTTGACACGGATGATCATCATCTGTTAGCCCGTTAATGACCGGAATCGTCGCATAATGCGCCAGTTCTTCTACTTTTTCATGCTCAAATGTGCGAATCATAATCGCATCGACATATTCCGATAATACGCGCGCTGTATCTGCAATCGTTTCTCCCCGCCCAATTTGCAAGTCGCGACTGCTTAAATGAAGCGCATGCCCACCTAGTTGTACCATCCCCACTTCAAATGAGACGCGCGTTCTCGTGGACGGTTTTTCAAAAATCATCGCCAACGTTTTGCCACTTAACGGCGTATAACGTTCGCCGTTTTGTTGCTTTTCTTTTAATTCAAGCGCTAAATGAAGCAAATACTCGATTTCTTCTTTTGAATAGTCCGCTAATGTTAAAAAATCTTTCCCTTTTAATTGAATCGTTGCTGTCATATTCATTTTCTCACCACTTCACGTAAATTTTTTAACCAATCTTGAATCGAACAAACAGAAAAATCTTGGACAGAACACGCTTGTAAAAACAATTGAGCCGTTTCTTCTTCCGTTAACACGAGCACATGGTGAGCGAGCGCTTGTTTTCTTCGCCACGCACTTTGTTCATCACGCATCAAGCTAACAAACGCCAGCGCTTGTTTTTTCGCGACCCATTGTTCGAACGGTTCATCTGTTACGACCGTTAATCCTTGTTGTCGCACTTGTTCAATCAGCGACTTCGCACGCTCTGGCGCATCGACGTATATGTCGTACGCTTCTTTTTTCTTTATGAGATATGGATAAAACGCTTTTAATGCTGCTTCTTGCACCGTTTTTGCGATGCTAATGCCTTCGCCTGTCGATTTCATTTCTGGTCCAACGAGCGGATCGACACCAGGCAGTTTATATGTCGAAAATATCGGATATTTCAAGACAACATACGGGAGTAAAACGGTTTGTTTGACGTCTTCCGACAAATATTTCCCAAGCAATACGTTGGTTGCATGTTGAACCATCGGCACGCCTGTTACTTTACTTACAATCGGAACAGTTCGACTGGCGCGCGGATTCACTTCTAATACGTACACTTCCCCGTCTCGTACAATAAACTGAACGTTCATTAATCCTTTAAAATGAAGCTTTTTTGTGATGCGTTTCGTATAGTCGATCATTTTTTCTTTTTCTTCTTCCGTAAACGATTGGGCAGGCAATAGCGCATAACTATCGCCAGAATGAACGCCCGTTTTTTCGACATGTTCAATGATCGTTGGCACAAATACGTCATATCCATCACATATGGCATCAAGCTCGCCTTCTTTTGCACGCATATACTCGTCAATTAAGACAGGATATACAAGACCTTGCTCGACAAGTTCCAAAAGCTGTTGTTTATCGTAAACGATATGCATCCCTCGTCCACCAATGACATACGATGGACGAAGCAACAGCGGATATCCAATTTCTTCTACTTTTATTTGAAGCTCTTCCTCATTGTTTGCCATCGTTCCTTTTACATGTGGGATGTCAAGCGATCGAAGCAACGTATAAAAACGTTCGCGATCTTCTAACTGATCGATCGTATCGCTATTCATGCCGATGATCGAAACGCCGTACGCTTCAAGCTTATTTGCTAAATTGATGGCCGTTTGACCGCCAAATTGCACGATAACCGCTTCAACGTTTTCGGCTTCTGCAACATTCAATACATCTTCAACGGTAAGCGGTTCAAAATATAAACGATCCGCAACCGTAAAATCGGTGCTTACTGTTTCTGGATTGTTGTTCATTAAAATGGCTTCATAGCCTGCTTGTTGCAGAGCGTACACACAATGAACGGAACTGTAATCAAATTCAACACCTTGACCGATGCGAATCGGACCTGAACCGAGAATAAGCATTTTCGGCTTTTCGCTCGTTTGCACTTCGCTTTCACCGAAATACGTCGAGTAGTAATACGATGTTTCTGCCGAAAATTCCGCTGCACACGTATCAACCATTTTATAAGCTGGTACAATGCCGTATGCTTTTCTTTTTTCACGTACGTCTTTTTCGTCAACGTTCCATATATGAGCTAAATACGCATCAGAAAAACCTTTTTCTTTCAACGTTCGAAACGTTTGTTCATCAATAAGGGAAAACGTCGTTTCTTTCGCCTGTTGTTCAAGCGCAATAAGCTGGGCAAAACGCGCTAAAAAGTATAAGTCGATTTTCGTCCATTCATATATTTGTTCCGTTGAAATACCGCGTCGAAGCAGCTCTAATATCGCGAAAAAGCGCCGATCGTCTCCCTTTTTTACGATGTTAATTAATGCCTTTGTCGGCTGTTTCGCAATGGTTGGTGAATATAAACCAATATGGTCTAACTCAAGCGAATGAAGTGCTTTTTGCAACGCTCGCTCGAAATTGCGGTCAATCGCCATCACTTCTCCTGTCGCTTTCATTTGTGTGCCGAGACGACGATCGGCAAACGAAAATTTATCAAACGGAAAGCGCGGAAATTTGACAACGACATAATCGAGCGCAGGTTCAAAGCTCGCATACGTATGTCCGGTCACTGGATTCATGAGCTCTGCAAGCGTATAGCCGACCGCTAATTTCGCTGCCATTCTAGCAATCGGGTAACCTGTCGCTTTCGATGCGAGCGCAGATGACCTGCTCACGCGCGGATTCACTTCAATTAAATAATACTTTTTACTTTTCGGATCGAGCGCAAATTGAATGTTACATCCTCCAACCACACCAAGTGCCGAAATAATTTTAATGGCGGCTGAACGCAACATATGATATTCGACATCGGTCAATGTTTGCGACGGAGCAACGACGATCGAATCGCCCGTATGAATGCCGACAGGATCAATATTTTCCATGTTACAAATCGTAATGCACGTATTTGTATGATCGCGCATCACTTCATATTCAATTTCTTTAAAACCAGCAACGCTCCGTTCCACTAAACATTGCGTAATCGGACTTTCATGCAATCCTTTCGTCACAATGTCGACGAGCTCTTCCATCGTTTTGGCGATTCCGCCACCTGTTCCACCAAGCGTATATGCCGGGCGGACGATAATCGGAAACCCAATTTGTTTTGCAAATTGCACCGCTTGTTCAACAGTCGTCACAATTTCGCTTTCTGGCACAGGTTCATTTAATTCGTACATCAACGCACGAAACGCTTCACGGTCTTCCCCGCGCTTAATTGATTCAATCGGTGTGCCGAGCAAACGAACGTTATATTTTTGCAAAATACCACGTTCATGCAGCGCAAATGCTAAATTCAGTCCCGTCTGACCACCAAGCGTAGCCAACAACCCATCGGGTCGCTCCTTTGCGATAATTTTCTCCATGCTTTCAACGGTGAGCGGTTCAAAATATACAGCATCCGCATGCACCTCATCTGTCATAATTGTCGCAGGATTGTTGTTCACTAAAATGACGCGATATCCTTCTTCTTTTAATGCCAAACAACCTTGCGTTCCTGAATAGTCAAACTCCGCTGCTTGCCCGATGACGATCGGCCCTGAACCGATGACAAGAATCGAGCGAAGCGTTGTATCTTTAGGCATACACTTTCTCCTTTCTCGCTGCTTTCATCATGTCGACAAATTCGGCAAAAATAAATTGCGTATCATTTGGTCCCGGATGCGCTTCTGGATGATATTGCACGCATAAAATCGGCTTCGTTTCATGACAGACGCCTTCCACCGAACCGTCGTTCACGTTAATAAAGCGAACGGAAAGCGGCGTATCTACTAAACTTTCCGCTTTTACGACATAGCCGTGATTTTGTGACGTCATCACAACTTTTTTCGTTTTCGCATCATATACCGGCTGATTCGCTCCGCGATGCCCAAACGGCAATTTTTCCGTATCCCCACCGTAAGCAAGCGACACGAGCTGATGTCCAAGACAAATCGCAAGCGTTGGGTAGCGTTCAATGACCGATAAAATGTTCGGCAAATGATGTGACAACTGTTTCGGATCCCCCGGTCCGTTTGACAACAGCACCCCATTAGGCTCGAGTTGTTCTACCGTTTGTAACGTCGTATTGTACGGAACGACGGTTACGCGACATCCGTGCTCGATTAGCGACTGAACAATTGATTTTTTGTAGCCAAAATCAAATAAAACAACATGCATATGACCTTCTCCGTACGTTTGTATTTTCGATGTGCTAACAAGCGGAACAGGTGCTTGTTCCTCCATATGCACGACCGCTTGTCGACTTGTTGAAATGACGGCAGGCATCGCTCCATGCTCACGAATTTGCTTCACAACCGCCCGCGTATCCACGTGAGTGAGAAGCGGAACGTTCCATTTTTGCAAATATTGTTTGAAACTATATGTCGCTTCGTAATGAAACCCTGTCTCCTCTGCCTCGTAAACGATAACTGCCTTCACATGCGGCTGTTTGCTTTCAAAGTCGACTTCATTAATCCCGTAATTTCCAATGAGCGGATACGTAAAAACGATGATTTGATTTTTATACGACGGATCGGTTAACACTTCTTGATATCCTGTCATCCCTGTAAAAAAAACGACTTCTCCCGTAACATCTCCCGTCCATGTTGTTTCTAACTTCCCCATAAACGTTTTGCCGTTTTGTAAATGTAAATACGCGTCCATTTCAACACCCCAAACGAATGTTTATTAAACAAATAGAATTTTTATTCATTTATACGTATAAAAAATGGCGTTCATATGATGTTAACGCTTCTTGTAATATGTCGGTTGCTTGATCCAGCTCTTGTTTCGTCACAATGAGCGGTGGCAATAAACGAATGACGTTCGATCCCGCTGCTAAGGCAAGCAACCCTTTTTCATGAATATGAGGCAAAATGTTTGCGACTGGTTCGCTACATACGATGCCGATCATTAACCCTAAACCACGCACATCTTGAACAAGATGAATGTCTTTTAATTGCTCGGTTAATTTCTTCTTGAAATATATTCCTTTTTCCTGCACTTCTTGTAAAAACGAAGGCTCAGTGACGATCTCAAGCGTTGCTTTCGCTGCTGCCATCGCTAAGGCGTTGCCTCCAAACGTCGAACCGTGCACACCCGCGCTAAACGTTGCAATGACATGTTTTTTTCCGATCATCGCTCCAACAGGAAATCCGCTTCCTAACCCTTTTGCAACGGTAATGACATCTGGTGAAATGTCAAATTGTTCGTAGGCAAACAACGTTCCTGTTCGACCGATGCCCGTTTGTACCTCGTCGACAATGAACAACGCACCATACGTTTGACAAAGCTGTTCTGCCGCCTGCAAAAATGATTTTTCTCCGACGACAACACCGCCCTCACCTTGCACAACTTCAACCATGACAGCTGCAACTGTTTCATCCATTTCTCTCTGAAGAGCATCTATATCGTTAAACGGAACATACACAAACGTCGGTAACAAAGGGCCGAATCCGTCGTGAATTTTCGCCTGCCCTGTCGCTGACATCGTCGCAAATGTGCGTCCGTGAAACGACTGTTCACACGTAATGATTTTCGACCGTCCTGTATGTTTACGTGCGAGCTTGATCGCCGCTTCGTTCGCCTCCGCCCCGCTATTGCAAAAAAACACCGCATCGCCAACGGAATGTTGAACAAGAAGGGAAGCGACTTGTTCTTGGATTGGGAGATGAAATAAATTAGATACGTGCCATACTTCGTTTAACTGTGCTTCTAACGCTTGTTGCACAGCAGGATGACGGTGACCAAGATTGCATACTGCAATACCGGCGACAAAATCGATATATTGTTTTCCATCCGTCGCGATCACTTTCGTTCCTTCCGCTTTTGCAACCGTAATCGGAAAACGTTGATAAGTAGGAAAAATCATACATACACCTCTTTCTTCATCATCGTTCCACGCCACGTTCCTTCTTTATAAAATGGAGCTTTTCCGCTTACAATCGCCACTTCTTGAACCGAGTGGAGCGCATGAAGGGCGGCTTTTACTTTGGGAATCATTCCACCTGAAATCGTTCCGTCGGCAATCATCGCTTCAATCATTTGGGCTGTTGCTTCTTTGACGACCTCTCCATTGTTTAAAATGCCATCGACATCTGTGACAAAAACGAGTTTATCAGCCGAAAGCGCCTGCGCGATAGCGGCTGCTGCTGTATCTGCGTTAATGTTATACGTTTGCCCACGTTCATCTACACCGATTGGCGCAATGACGGGCACGTATCCGTGACGCAACAACGTATGCATAATTTTCGCATGAACGTGCACCACTTCCCCAACATATCCAAGCGTATTTACATCAATTGGTTTCGCTTGCAACAAGCCATCATCCACACCTGATAACCCAACTGCGCGGATGCCGTTTGTTTGCAAAAGAGAAACAAGTGTTTGATTTATCTTTCCATTTAAAACCATTTCAACAACATCTAACACGTCTTTTGTCGTTTTCCGCAAGCCGTTGACAAATTCAGATGGAATGTTGAGCGCCTTCAACAACTGCCCAATGTCCGGTCCTCCGCCATGAACGATAACAACATCAAGCCCGCTTTCTCTTAGTTGCTTTACGCTCGTAAAAAACGATGGAGATAACTCATGAAGTACGCTGCCGCCACATTTAATGACAATCACAACCGTCCCCCCTACGTGCGATAGCTCGCATTAATTTTAATGTAGTCGTACGTTAAATCGCAGCCCCATGCAATACCTTCTCCTTCACCGAGATGTAAATCGACTGTAATGACGACAACATCTTCCATTAAAGCTGCTTTCGCTTCTTCCTCTGAAAACGGTATCGGTTGACTTTGCTTTAACATTTGAATGGAACCGATCCATACGTCAACACAATCTGGATTAATCGTTGCACCACTATGACCAATCGCACCGATAATTCTTCCCCAGTTGGCATCTGCCCCATACACCGCTGTTTTCACTAAATTCGAACCGACAATATGTTTAGCTGCCCATTTTGCTTCTTCATCTGTTTTTGCACCTTTCACACGCGCTTCAATTAATTTCGTTGCGCCTTCACCGTCACGCGCAATTTGTTTCGCTAAATGCTCACACGTTTGACGAAGCGCTTCATAAAAATTTTCCCAATCCGGATGTTGAGGAGAAAGCGGTTCATTGCCTGCTAATCCGCTCGCCATGACGATGACCATATCGTTCGTCGACGTTTCTCCATCAACAGTAATTTGGTTAAACGACACATTTGTAATCGAACGAAGCGCATCTTGTAACACGTCTGACGGAACGTTTGCATCCGTCGTAATAAAAGCAAGCATCGTCGCCATATTCGGATGAATCATCCCCGATCCTTTTGCCGCTCCTGCAACAGTCACCACTTGACCGTCTACGATCGTTTCATAGCACGTTTTTTTCATCACAAGATCGGTCGTTAAAATAGCTGTTTGAAAATCAACCGCATCCGTCCATTCCGTCGTCGGTTTCAGTTTTGGAATGCTCGCGCGAATTTTTTCCATCGGCAAACATTCACCGATCACCCCTGTCGATGCCACAGCGACAAGATGCTCACGGAGCCCGAACGTCTCTGCACACAATTTTCTCATTTCGTACGCATCTTTTAATCCTTGTTCGCCTGTACATGCGTTGGCATACGCGCTGTTGACGATGACAGCTTGCAGCTTGTTTTCAACAGCGATGCTTTGTTTCGTTACTTGCAATGGAGCGGCTTGAAACACGTTTTGCGTATATACTGCCGCACATGATGCGGGCACGTCACAAACGATCACCCCTAAATCTTTTTTCGTATAACGTAAGCCCGCATGCACACCTGCTGCTTGAAATCCTTTTGGTGTGACAATCGTTCCATCGGCTATATATTTTACTTTTTTTTCTTTCACTTTCACTTTTCTCCCCCCATTTACGGATACATCGGCATTGACGTCAATCCCGTTTGTTCATCAAATCCGCATATCACATTTGCATTTTGAATAGCCTGCCCCGCTGCCCCTTTCACTAAATTGTCGATCACGCTCACAATCGTGATGCGGTTTGTTCGCTCATCGTAAGCAAGCCCAATATCGCAATAGTTTGAGCCGTACACGTCTTTCGTACACGGGAAAGACCCTGCTTCTCGAACGCGCACGAACGGGCAATGTTTATATGTTTCTTTATATAACTCTATCATTCTATCAAGCGATACGATGCACGCCGCTTCCACATATATCGTCGCCATAATGCCGCGCGTCATCGGAATTAAATGCGTGCTAAACGTCATCGGTCCGATATGTTCGTTCCAATCACCTAACATTTGTTCAATTTCTGGGATATGCTGATGTGTATTGACTTTGTATATTTTTACATTTTCATTCGTCTCTGCAAAATGAACGCCAAGCGAAACGCCTCGTCCTGCGCCAGATACGCCTGATTTCGCATCAACGATGACGGAATGCGGCACAATCCATTTTTCAATGACAAGTGGCGCTAATCCGAGCAACGTTGCTGTCGGATAACATCCAGGATTGGCGATTAAATTCGCCTTCGCAATGTGTTCACGATTCCATTCCGTTAAACCGTATACTGCCTGTTTCAACACTTCTTCGCTCGGTGGCGTTTTTTTATACCACTTCGCATATACGCTTCCATCGCGCAAACGAAAGTCTCCAGATAAATCGACGACTTTATATCCTGCCGCAAGCAATTTTGGCGTCCATTCGCTCGATACGCCCGGCGGCGTCGCTAAAAAAACGAGCTCTCCTTCCACTTCGTCGATTCGGATATCGCGCAATACAAAACGTTCTTTCATATGCGGATATACATCATGTAGCGAAACACCACTTTGTGAAGATGAATGGACAGAAGCGACACGCATATACGGATGATGCTGTAATAAGCGAATGAGCTCAATTCCCCCATAGCCTGTCGCCCCAATAATGGAGACTTTCATCAAACCGTTCCCCACTTTCTGTATATTTTATAAATTTAGTTATCATTATAATACTGCATAAAAATAAAATCAAATGTATATTTAAATATTTTTCGTTTTTCCACTTCCTTTATTGACGCCATATATATTTTTCTTTTTAATGGAATTAGATAACAACAGAAGGTGGTTAGCGTATGACAATTCAACCGATCTCCTTATCCGAGCTTCTTTCCCTCCCTCACCATATCATCGACATACAAAAAGGAGAATATATTTTTCGCGAAGGGGAAACGACAAACGAGCTATATATTGTATGCAAAGGAAAAGTACAATTAAGCAAAACGACCGAGGAAGGACGCGAACTGTTGCTTCGCATTTGCGAACAAGGTGATGCGTTTGGGGAGATCGTTCCGTTCCAGTTGACGTGCACATGTACCGTCAGCGCAAAAACGATGGAAACAGGAACGTTAGCTGTGATTAACAAGCAGCAACTCGAAGAAAAATTGTTGATAGATCATGTGTTTGCGTTGCAATTTATGCAATGGATTCATTTACAATTACAGCGGATGCAAACGAAAATACGCGATTTAATTTTACACGGAAAAAAAGGGGCACTGTATTCCACACTTATTCGGTTAGCAAATAGCTATGGGGTCGAAACAGACGACGGCATTTTAATCGACTTCCCAATGACAAACCAAGAGCTTGCCAACTTTTGCGGCAGCGCCCGCGAAGTCGTCAGCCGCTTATTAAAAGAATTAAAAGAGCTTGAGATCATTTCCGTCGAGAAAGGGAAAATCACGATTCACGATGTGCAATTTTTAAAAGATGAAATTCGCTGTGAAGGCTGCCCCATTGATATATGTAACATGAAATAAACGGGTGTCCGAAAAAATGAAGACACCCGTTTTGCACGATATTAATAAACGATCATGATAACAAGCGCAAAATAAACAGCATTTACAATTTCATAAATACCCATGTTTTTGTGACGCTCATCACATATTTTTATAAATGTGTGACAAACCATTGAACCGTTTGTAAAAACGCCTCGCGCGTCACTTTATGCCCCGCATGTTCATCAACTAGCATTGTAAGCGGCTGATGAAACGGCTCGATTTGTTTATAAAAGGCGTATGTATACTCAAACGGAACGACGTCATCTTGTTTTCCGTGCCAAATGAAAAGCGGACGACCGTTTAATTTTTCTGGTTGTAGCGATAAATCGTATGCCGTTAATGTGTTGCGTAACGCGTCGAGTTGCTGTTTAGAGAGCGGCAACGTCATCCCTTTTCGCTCGGCAAATTGCAATTGCAAATCAAAAAACGTTTGATAGCACGGGCTTCCCATAAGCGAACCTGCTACGCGAATCCAGTCATATTGCGTCAACGCACCGAACGTCACAATGCCCCCCATCGATGTCCCAACGACGCCAATGCGCTTTGGATCAACAAGTTCTCGCGCCACAAGCTCATTTTTTATTTGTTCTAATTCGCGAATAGTCGTTAACACAATATCCCAAAACGACAAATGTAATTCATTGTCAGAAAGCGGATTTGGACGTTCCCCATGATACAACGCATCCGGCAAAACGACACGATATCCAGCTTCGGCAAGCAAATAGCCGAAATGAAGATTATGCTCTTTCGCGCTCGTAAATCCATGAATAAAAATGACAAGTGGGCGCATATGATGTTTATCATCTTCTTTCACTACATGCAAACACGGAACGTTTGCGATCGACTCACGAATAATGGATACCATGTTCTCATCTCCCAGTTTATGTTTTAACATTATCTTACCATATAGACAAATATTTTGGAAAAACGATACACTAATAACGAACGATTTTAACGAAAAGGGGAACGACGATGGAACAACATTTAATTGCGCTTGATTTAGACGGGACGTTATTAAGAGAGAATAAAACGATTTCTGATCGTACATACGATGTCATTCAACAAGCAAAACAAGCGGGTCATATTGTCGTCATTGCGACGGGACGACCGTATCGTGCCAGCAAAATGTATTATGAACAACTCGGCTTAACGACGCCGATCGTCAATTTTAACGGCGCATTCGTCCATCATCCGAAAGACGACAGTTGGGGGATGTACCATACGCCATTGCAGTTAGAAACGGTAAGAGAAATTGTTGAAGTAAGCCGAAAGTACAACGTACGCAACATTTTAGCCGAAGTGATGGACGATGTTTATTTTCACGAACATGACGAACAGTTGCTTGATTTATTTAATTTAGGGAACCCAAACGTATATATCGGAAACTTGCGTGACATTTTACGCAAAGAGCCGACAAGCATTTTAATTTTATCTGACGAACAAAACGTCGATCGTATTCGCACATATTTGTCAGAAGTGCACGCAAACGTCATTGACCACCGCAGTTGGACAGCCCCGTGGCACGTCATCGAAATCGTCCGTACGGGCATTCATAAAGCGGTTGGGCTTGAAAAAATCGCTTCTTTTTACGGCATTCCACGCGAGCGCGTCATCGCCTTTGGCGATGAAGATAACGATATCGAGATGTTAAAATGGGCAGGGGTAGGCGTTGCGATGGGCAACGCGATTGAACCGCTTAAAGCCGTCGCAGATGATATAACAAAAACAAATGAAGAAGACGGTGTCGCCGTTTATTTGCAATCATTATTAAAGTTATAAAAAATTCCCTCACGTATTGTAGCGTCATATGTGCAAACTATATGCGACGCCATATGCGTCACAAGCGGCAAATAAGGGGGAATGTCGTGTGGGTAAACGAAATAAATCAAAACGTTTCGTTCAACAAGGTGCCGATGCCGTGTATAAACATGATGAACGCATTCCGTATCATATGACGTATGAAGAAGCGGAACGACGCAAAGCAGAAAAAGCGGATCATGCAAATCTTGGGGGCTTTTAATATGGGGAATCCGTTATTTCAACAAGCGAAAAAAGCGGTTGCCAAAGCAAAAGAAGAGCGCACTGAACGTGCCATCGCTGTCGCCAAAAATACGCTCTCATCCGCTTTTGCGAACGCCAACGACGCCGAGCGAAGACAACTACACGATTTACAAGATGAACTCGATACGTTGTAAAAAGCTGCGCAGCGTGCGCAGCTTTTACTCTTTTCGGAAAAACCCGACGACTTCTGTCGTTTGCATGATGTTCGTGAACGCCTTCGGGTCGACTTCTTTAATAATGCGTTTTAAATCAAACAACTCATAACGTGTAATGACAATCATTAACATATCTTTATCCTCATTTAAAAATGCACCTTTTGCTGGAATGACAGTAATGCCTCGAATCATTTGCGATTTGATCGCTTGTTTCATCTCTTCCCCTTTTGTCGTAATAATAAGCGCGGTTAATTTTTGATGGCGCGTATGAATCGCATCAATGACGCGCGTTGTCACATATAACGTCACGAGCGTATATAACGCCTTCTCCCAACCGTACATATATCCAGCCGTTAAAATAATAATCGAGTTGAGCGCAAAAATGTACGTCCCAACAGATCGATCGTTTACGCGCGACAACACGAGTGCAATAATGTCTAATCCTCCTGTCGACGCCCCCCATTTTAACGTCCAACCCGTTCCGACAGCCGCAATGACCCCACCGAATACCGCATTTAATAAAATGTCTTCAGAAAGCGAACGAACGGGAATAAGTTCGAGAAATAGCGACATAAATACAACACTCAAAAAGCTATAAAACGTAAAGGACTTCCCTACTTTTTTCCATCCTAAAATAGCGACAGGAATGTTAAATAAAAAAAGCAACAAACCTGTCGAAATCGCATAAGGTGTGTAGTCGCCGACAACTTTAGAAATAAGCTGTGCAGCTCCAGCAAACCCACTCGTATATACGTTCGCTGGAATTAAAAATAAATTCATGCCGATGGCGTTTAATAATCCACCGATGATCACGACAAATAGTTTTTTTACGTCCACAGAACATCCTCCTACAAAGCACTAAGATTGTTTTTTTTCATCATAATCGCTACACTTAAAATAAGTACATACATAGGGGTGATGGAAATGAATATTAAAATTATAGCGGATAGCGGGTGCGATTTGCCACTTTCTTTTATACAAGAAAAACAAATTGCTTTTTTACCGTTAGCTGTACATATAAACGACCGCGACTACGACGACCAACTAACCGTTCAACCAAAGCAAGTGTACGATGCGATGCGCAATGGAGACGTGCCGAAAACGTCGCAGGCGAAACCGTCACAAATGGAAGAGCTATTTACGACATTCGCCAAAGAAAACATCCCTGCTATTTATATTGCCTTTTCCTCTGCTTTATCTGGTACGTATCAAACAGCTGCCATGATAAAAAACGATGTGCTTGAACAATACCCTCACGCAAAATTGACGGTCATCGACTCGAAATGCGCCTCACTCGGGCTTGGACTTGTCGTAAAAAAAGCGGTTGAACTAGCTGAAAGCGACATGTCGTATGAACATGTCGTGACAACCATTGAAACGTATTGTCGCCATATGGAACATATTTTTACGGTCGATGATTTGCAATATTTAGCACGTGGCGGGCGCGTCAGCAAAACAGCCGCGTTTGTCGGTGGAGTATTAAACATTAAACCTCTTCTTCACGTCGAGGACGGAAAATTAATTCCGATTGAAAAAGTACGCGGACGGAAAAAAGTACTGAAGCGCATGGTCGAACTCATGCAAGAACGCGGAGCAGACGTGCAAAACCAGCTCATCGGCATTAGTCACGGCGACGATGAACAAACGGCGCTCGAACTAAAAGCGATGATTGAAGAAACGTTCGGTTGTAAACAATTTTTCATTTCTGAAATTGGCGGCGCCATCGGAGCGCATGCTGGTCCAGGCACGATCGCCCTCTTTTTCTTGAATAAACAACTCGAGCAATGATTACACTACTTTTCAAAGGGGGCAAGAATATGACGAGCGATAACGACAAAAAAGCAAAAGACAATAATGCCAAACGACACGAAAAAAATATGGAGCGCGAAAAAAACCGTCAATCTGGCAAACGCGCCTACTCAAAAGAAACGAATCATTTGTAAAGAAAAAGATGCTCGCGCGGAGCATCTTTTTCTATTTCATTTGAAACTTTGCCATCGTCCGTTGTAAATCATCGGTAAGTTGACGCAACGTCGTCACTTTTTCGCTCATTTTTTTGAACGCTTCTAACTGCTCCACCATCGACGCGGCAATTTCTTCGCTGCCTGCTGCCGATTGTTCAACGACCGCACTAATGCTTTCAACGTTTTGCAAGACGTTTTTGCCAAGTTCTTTCGATTCATTCATGCCGATGACAAGCGCTTGAATATCAGTCGTAATATGGTGTACTTTGTTCTCAATGGCACTAAACGCCTCCGTCGTCGTTTCAATGGCTTTCGTTTGTGCTTCAGCAATATCTACCCCACGACGAACGGCTTCGGTGACGTTCGTTAACCCCGATTGAATGAGATGAACCATCTCAAAAATTTGGCTTGTCGCTTTCGATGATTCTTCCGCAAGTTTGCGCACTTCTTCAGCGACAACCGCAAACCCTTTTCCTGCTTCTCCTGCCCGCGCTGCTTCAATCGCCGCATTCAACGCCAATAAGTTCGTTTGCGTCGCAATGTCGGATACTGCTTTTGCCATATCTTCGATTTTTCTTGCATACGTCGCAAACTGTTCCGTCGATTGTTCAATGGAGGCAGTCGCTTGTGCATTTTCGTCAATAAACGCTTTTTGTTCCGCTAACGCCGCTTGACCGTGAACAATCGCTTCGACCGCTTCATCGCTATAACGAGCCGTTTGTTCGGTGCGCCCTACGTTTTCTTGTACAGTATGTTCCATTCGTTCAATGAGTTGTACCGCATGTTGTAAGTCTTCAGAAATGCTTTGCGCTCCAGCGGACAATTCGTTTGTTGATACAGCTACTTGATTATTAATTTCTGTTAACGTTTTTGTTTCCTCATCAATTTCTTTCGCAAACGTCTCCACTTGCTTGCTTACTGTATCAACCGATTGAAGCAAGCTATTCAGCTGATCAGCCATCGTTGCAAATGCCTCATTTAAATCAGCAAGCTCGTCTCTCCCGCTATACTTCACAGTCTCAATGCGCAAATCGCCGCTTGCAATTCGTTTCGCATTTTCAGCGATTTTTCTTAGCGGCACCGTAATTTTTTGTGTTAGTCTAAATCCGCTAAATCCTGCAAACAATAACACCACTGCAATCGCAACAATTGAAATCGTAATGACGCCTGAAATTTGTTTTTGTAACGTTTGTTGCATGTACGTATAATATTCGCTCACATATGCGTTGACGACATATATGTCGTTCAATACCCCTTCTGCTCGCATCGATTGGCGGCGAATTTCTGCTACGTTCCGCGCATCAAGTGCCGCTTTCGATTCTTTTGCTAGCACGTCAAATTTTTTATTCGCTTGTTCAAGTGCAGCACGAATGTACGATTGAGTCAGTCCTTTATTTAATACGCGAAGCAACTTTTCTGATTCTTCAAGATGAATGAATACTTCTTGTTTATTTCCTTCTGTTGGACTATACGCATAGTTGCTTAAACTTTGTTTCGTTGCTTTCAGCTCTGCTTGCAAATGTTGCGCCTTCATCATAAGCGGCACGAAATCTTGGTTGGACGATTGAATCGAAAGCATATTTATAATAATAAACACAATAATAGCGCCGGCAATGACTGGCGTTGCTAATGAATGAAATAATAATCGTTGTTTAATCGACATCGTATCCCTCCTTTATTGCGTGATGCCGTTTGTCGCTTTTTCTTTCCATTTTTCAAGCGTCGCCTGTTGCTCTGGACTGAGCGTCACGACACGAATCGGTGCTAAATCGACGCCGTTTTCTTTTAACCCAAGTTCGACCGTTCCTTTTGGCACTTCTTTCTTTTCAACATACTGTTTAATGACCGTATATAAAGCAACATCTACATTTTTTAACATCGATGTGACCACCGCTTTTTCCGCATAAAAATATTGGTCGCTATCGACACCGATCGCGTACTTTTTGTTCATCTCCGCCTCGCGTAGCACCCCGACACCTGTAAACCCAGCCGCCGCATACAACACATCTGCGCCGTTGGCAATCATTTGTTTGGCAATTTGTGCTCCAAGCTTGTCATCACCGAAATTGCCGGCATACACTTCTTGCACGTTTGCTTCTGGCTTCACCGCTTTTACCCCTTGAATAAAGCCGTTCGCAAACTTCCGAATCAATGGCACATCCGCTCCACCAACGAAGCCGACGTTGTTTGTTTTCGTCAGCATGGCTGCGACAACACCTGCTAAAAAGCTCCCTTCATCTTCTTTAAACGTAATGGACGTAATGTTTGGGAGGTCAGATACCGCGTCAATTAATATAAATTGCTGTTTCGGATATTTTTTGGCGACTTTTTCTAAATCTTGTTGCACCATAAAACCGAGTCCGATGACGAGATCGTTTCCTGCTTCAACGAGTTCTGTTAACCCTTTTTCATACGTTCCTGTTTCTTTTAACTCACGGTAGTCAAAAAAGATGCCGAGCTCATCTCTCGCTTTCATTAACCCTTGAAATGCCGAGTCGCTAAACGATTGATCGCCAAGTCCAACGTCTGATAACATAATTCCCACTTTTATTCGCTCTTTCGGCTGAAAGGAGCTCGTTTGTGAACACCCAGCGGCAAGCAACAAAACAAATGCCATCATGAGTGAAATCATTTTTTTCATAAAATTCCCTCATCTCCTTATCTTTCGATCAAATCTCACTTCATTTATTATATCGACAACATTCGACAGTTTGTTTACTTTTTATATATAAAGATTTTGTAAAGTTGTTCATATGTCAACAATCGACTATAATGGAAACACAACGAATTTATATTGAGGTGATGTATATGTCAAAAGAAAGTTCATTTGATATTGTGTCGAAAGTCGATTTGTCAGAAGTAACAAACGCCGTCAACATCGCGTTAAAAGAAATTCAAAACCGCTATGATTTTAAAGGAAGCAAAAGCGACATTTCACTTGAAAAAGATGAACTCATTTTAATTTCTGACGATGAATTTAAGCTCGAGCAACTCAAAGACGTGCTCATCGGCAAGCTCATTAAGCGCGGTGTGCCAACGAAAAACATTCAATACGGAAAAATTGAACCCGCCTCTGGCGGAACGGTGCGCCAACGTGCCAAACTCGTTCAAGGCATCGACAAAGACAATGCGAAAAAAATTAACACAATCATTAAAAATACAGGTTTAAAAGTAAAAAGTCAAATTCAAGAAGACCAAATTCGCGTCAGCGGCAAAAGTAAAGACGATCTACAAAAAGTGATTGCCGCCATTCGCGAAGCAGACTTGCCAATCGACGTCCAATTCGTCAACTATCGTTAAGAAGGCGCACAGCCTTCTTTTTTAAAAAGATAAATAAGTTAGAAATTTCAGATATATAAAACTGTCTAGCTCCAAGCGCCATCGGCTCGAATCGCTCCACCCCTTCTTTCGGCGGCAACACATTGAGTTTGCGTCCTTGAAATATCCCACGCAAGCCAAAGCTTTGATTTGGATGAGCCTCCTCGGTGGGGCTTGTGCGCTCTTCGTGGAGCCAAGGATGGCGACATTTCGCCGTTGCCCGCAGGATGCGGGCTGCCTTTAGGCGAAATTGGGGCGCTTTGCGCTTTTCCGATTAAAAATAGTTGAATATTTCTAAAAAATCAGTTACATTTATGAGTAACTTCATATAACATCTTATCGAGAGAAGGGGAGGGACTGGCCCGATGAACCTTCAGCAACCTGACGATCGTCAAGGTGCTAAGTCCAGACAAGCGATTCGCTTGGAAGATAAGAAGGAGCGCACAACGTCTTCTTCTTATGGAGAAGACTTTTTTAGTTTGAAAAAGAAACGGAGGAATGGACGTGGGACTGTTAGACGATTTAAAACAACGCATCGTCATCGCCGATGGAGCGATGGGGACATTATTATATGCGCACGGCATCGATCGTTGTTTTGAAGAATTAAACGTAACAAAACCGGAAGAAATCGTTCATATTCACGAAGCGTATATCGAAGCAGGCGCTGAAGTGATCCAAACGAACACATATGGCGCCAACTATGTAAAACTTGCTCGCTACGGCTTGCAAGACGATGTCAAAGAAATCAATAAAGCGGCTGTCCAACTTGCCAAACAAGCCTCAAAAGGACGCGCCTACGTGCTCGGTACGATCGGAGGATTGCGCAGCACAAACAAAAGCACGATTTCGCTTGAAGAAGTGAAACGGACGTTCCGTGAACAGCTGTATGTGTTGTTAGACGAAGAAGTTGACGGACTTTTACTTGAAACGTATTACGATTTCGAAGAATTGCAAACCGTTCTTTCCATCGCTCGGAAAGAAACGACGTTGCCGATCATCGCCCACGTCACGCTTCATGACATTGGCGTCTTGCAGCACGGCATACCGCTTGCTGAAGCGCTTCGTCAGTTAGAACTACTTGGCGCCGATGTCGTCGGCTTAAACTGTCATCTCGGTCCATATCATATGTTGCGTTCGCTCGAAGAAGTGCCGATTCCAACGCGCGCCTTTTTATCGGTGTACCCGAACGCGAGCTTGCCACAATACCGCGACGGACGATTCATTTACGAAACGAGCGAACAATATTTTGAAGAAACAGCCCGCGCGTTTCGTGATCAAGGAGTACGACTCATTGGTGGCTGTTGTGGCACGACGCCAAAACATATTGCCGCGATTGCTCGCGCCCTTCCCGATCGCACACCTGTATATAAAAAAGAAGTAAAACAACGACATACAATCGTCGTTCAAGAAGCAGAACAAACGAAAGAGCCTTCCCTCGCCGACATCGCACGCACACGACGTTCGATTATCGTTGAGCTCGATCCGCCAAAAAAACTCGGCTTAACGAATTTTTTAGAAGGCGCAAAAGCGTTAAAAGAAGCACATATTGATGCGCTAACGCTTGCCGACAACTCGCTTGCGACACCGCGCATTAGCAACGTCGCCGTCGGAACGATCGTCAAACAACAGCTAAATATGCGCCCACTTATTCATATTACATGCCGTGACCGCAACTTAATCGGCTTGCAGTCGCATTTAATGGGGCTTCATACGCTCGGCATGACCGACGTGCTCGCTTTAACCGGTGATCCGTCCAAAGTCGGCGATTTTCCAGGCGCAACGTCCGTATACGATTTATCATCATTTGACCTCATTTCATTAATTCGGCAATTTAACGAAGGGCTTTCGTATTCAGGTAAACCGCTCGGACAAAAAACGAACTTTTCCATCGCTGCGGCCTTTAACCCGAATGTGCGCCATTTAGATAAAGCAGTGAAACGGCTAGAGAAAAAAATCGAATGCGGTGCGCACTACTTTTTAACACAACCGCTGTATAGCGAAAAACAAATCGAAGACGTATATGAAGCGACAAAACATTTACCAACGCCGATTTACATCGGCATTATGCCGCTCACAAGCGCGCGCAACGCGGACTTTTTACATCATGAAGTGCCAGGCATTACGCTGTCAGACGACATTCGTGCCCGCATGGCTGCGTGCGCCAACAATCCTGTTCAATCAACAAAAGAAGGCTTGGCGATCGCTAAATCACTCATCGACGCCGCATTCGATTTATTCCGCGGTATCTATTTAATTACGCCATTTTTACGCTACGACATGACGGTCGAACTCGTTCGCTACATTCATGAAAAAGAGCGGCTCACAAAAGAAAGGACGGTTTACTATGGCTAGTTTGTTTGAACAGCTGGAGAAAAAGATTTTAATTATTGACGGTGCGATGGGAACGATGATTCAATCGGCAAACTTAACAGCGGACGATTTTGGCGGTGAAGCGTACGAAGGGTGTAACGAATATTTAACACTCACTGCCCCGCACGTCATTTCACATATTCATGAAGCTTATTTTGCCGCAGGAGCAGACATCGTTGAAACGAATACGTTCGGAGCAACACGCATCGTCTTAGACGAATACAACCTCGGCCATTTGGCGCTTGAATTAAATATCGAAGCCGCGAAACTCGCGAAACGCGCGGCAGAAAAATATGCGACGACTGCACACCCGCGCTTTGTCGCTGGCTCGATAGGTCCGACGACAAAAACGCTGTCCGTCACAGGAGGAGCAACGTTTGCTGAACTCGTTTCTTCCTACGAAGAACAAGCGCGCGGCTTACTGCTTGGCGGCGTCGATTTGTTGTTGTTAGAAACGTGCCAAGATACGTTAAACGTGAAAGCTGCTTTTCTCGGCATTACCGAAGCGTTCAAAACGGTTGGAAAGCAAGTGCCGCTTATGATTTCTGGAACGATTGAACCGATGGGAACAACGCTTGCCGGACAAACGATCGAATCGTTTTTTATTTCCATTCAACATATGAAACCATTTGCGGTCGGTTTAAACTGCGCAACAGGTCCTGAATTTATGACCGATCATTTGCGCTCACTCGCTTCATTAGCGAACACCGCCGTCAGCTGCTATCCGAACGCTGGTCTTCCTGACGAAGAAGGACATTATCACGAAACGCCAGACATGCTCGCAAAAAAAATTCGCCAATTTGCCGAAAAAGGATGGCTAAATATCGTCGGCGGCTGTTGCGGCACGACGCCACAACATATTCAAGCGATTGCCGAAGCTGTACGCGACATTCCACCGCGTGCGATCCCGAAACAGTTTGCGATGCACGCTGTCTCAGGCATTGATGCACTTATTTATGACGAAACGATGCGACCGCTCTTTGTCGGCGAACGAACGAACGTCATCGGTTCGCGCAAATTTAAGCGGCTCATCGCGGAAGGCAAATACGAAGAAGCGGCAGAAATTGCCCGTGCCCAAGTAAAAAATGGGGCGCACGTCATCGACATTTGTTTGGCGGACCCTGACCGCGATGAAAAAGAAGATATGGAGCAATTTATTCAACAAGTCGTGAAAAAAGTGAAAGTGCCGCTCGTTATCGACTCGACCGATGAAGACGTCATCGCCTGCGCCTTGTCGTATTCGCAAGGAAAAGCAATCATCAACTCCATTAATTTAGAAGACGGCGAAGAACGCTTTGAAAAAATTGTTCCGCTTCTTCATCAATACGGGGCAGCGGTCGTCGTCGGCACGATTGACGAACAAGGGATGGCGATTGACGCGAAACGAAAGCTAGACATCGCCCTTCGTTCATACGATTTGCTTGTTAACAAATATGGCGTCTCACCACACGATATTATTTTCGATCCGCTCGTTTTTCCGATCGGCACAGGAGACGAACAATACATCGGCGCAGCAAAAGAAACGATCGAAGGCATTCGTCTCATCAAACAACATTTGCCAAACTGTTTAACGATGCTCGGCATTAGTAACGTGTCCTTCGGTTTGCCACCTGTCGGACGCGAAGTGTTAAACTCCGTCTTTTTATACCATTGCACACAAGCGGGACTTGATTATGCAATCGTCAATACAGAAAAATTAGAGCGATTCGCTTCCATTCCAGAAGAAGAAGTGCGCTTAGCCGAAGCGTTGTTATTTGACACAAACGATGAGACGTTAAACGCGTTTATTCAATTTTATCGCGATAAAACGAAACAGCCGAAACAAAAAGACGTCCATATGACGTTAGAAGAACGGCTCGCCACATATATCATTGAAGGAACGAAAGATGGGCTGATCGAAGATTTGACGCTCGCCTTACAGACGTACAGCCCGCTTGACATTATTAACGGTCCGCTGATGAACGGAATGGACGAAGTCGGTCGCCTATTTAACGATAACCAGCTTATCGTTGCCGAAGTGTTGCAAAGCGCAGAAGTGATGAAAGCAGCCGTCGCCTTTTTAGAGCCATATATGGAAAAAAACGAAACGAGCGTGAAAGGAAAAGTGTTGCTTGCGACCGTCAAAGGCGATGTGCACGACATCGGCAAAAATTTAGTCGACATTATTTTAAGCAACAACGGATTTCGCGTCGTCGATTTAGGCATTAAAGTAACACCCCAACAGCTCATCGAAGCGGTACGTCACGAACAGCCCGATATGATCGGCTTATCGGGGTTGCTTGTGAAATCGGCTCAACAAATGGTGCTCACCGCCCAAGACTTAAAACAAGCGGGCATTTCGCTACCGATTTTAGTCGGCGGTGCAGCGTTATCGCGCAAATTTACCGATACGAAAATTGCCCCGGAATATGACGGCATCGTTTTATATGCGAAAGACGCGATGGAAGGACTTTCGCTTGCGAATCGCATCGTCCAACAAGACATCGCCTATGAGAAAAAAGAAAAAATCGAACATGTCACAAAACGACAAAGCGCCGTCGCCGTTATGACAAAATCGAACGTGAAGCCAGCGCCTGTTTATGTTCCGACCGATACAGAGCGACATATATTGCCACACATTCCGCTTTCCCATATTGAACCGTACGTCAATTGGCAAATGCTTCTCGGTCACCATCTCGGTTTAAAAGGAAACGTTAAAAAACTGCTGGCGGAAGGAAATGAAAAAGCGACGATGTTAAAAGAGTTGATCGACGAACTGCTCGCTGAAGCCAAACAAACAACGTCACTTGCACTAAAAGCGGTATATCAATTTTTCCCAGCAAAAAGCGACGGCGATACGGTCGTCATTTACGACCCGCGCGATCAACAAACAGTTATCGAGACATTTACGTTTCCAAGACAAACGAAAGCACCGTATTTATGTTTAGCCGACTATCTTTCTCGTGAACAAATCGACTACGTCGGGCTATTTGCCGTCACCGCTGGCCGAGGCGTGCGCGATTTAGCCCAACGTTTCAAAGAAGAAGGGCAGTTTTTAAAAAGCCATGCGATTCAAGCGTTAGCGCTTGAACTCGCAGAAGGATTAGCGGAGCGCGTTCATCAAATTATGCGCGACCGCTGGGGCTTTCCTGATTCGCCTGATTTTACAATGGAAGAACGGTTTGCAGCAAAATACCAAGGACAACGTTTTTCTTTCGGCTACCCTGCTTGTCCAAATCTGGAAGACCAAGAAAAGCTGTTCCGCCTTTTACGCCCAGAAGAAATCGGCATTCATTTAACGGAAGGCTATATGATGGAACCAGAAGCGTCCGTTTCAGCGATCGTCTTCGCCCATCCCGAAGCAAGATACTTTAACGTGTTGTGAAAAAGCTGATCGCCATCAGCTTTTTCACAATATCCATTCTTTATAAATCAATCCCTTTCATCGCTTGAACGCCTTGATGATAGTAATGTTTCACTTCTTTCATTTCCGTCACTAAATCAGCAAGTTGAATGATGTCCTCTTTTGCGCCTCTTCCTGTCACGACAACATGCGTATGCGCTGGCTTATTCAGCAACGTATGCACAACATCTTGAAGTGGCAAAACATCATCAATCGGAAACGATGTAATCGCTAACGCGACGTTTAGCTCATCTAAAATAACGATATCGTACTCTCCTGACAGCACACGTTCTTTCGCGAGCGCCCACCCTTTTTGTAACGCTTCGCGATGCTCGGTCGGCGTTTTCGTCCATGTAAATCCTACACCTGTTTGATGCACGCCAATGCCGAGCTGCTGTAATACTTTCGCCTCACCATATGGACGGTGCGGCGACTTAATGAATTGAATGACAATCACTTTTTTTCCATGTCCTGCCGCGCGAACAGCAAGACCGACTGCTGCAGTCGTTTTCCCTTTTCCGTCTCCCGTATAAACAATCACCACGTTTCTTCCACCCACTTTAACCGATCATGCAGCTTCACAACATCCCCGACGACAATAATGGCAGGAGAAGAAAGTTTTTTCTCTTGTACGATGTCAACAATCGTTTGTAACGTGCCAACGACCGTCCGCTGCTTATTTGTCGTTGCCCATTCAATTACTGCGACAGGTGTATGGCCATCTTTTCCATGACGTTGCAGCTGTTCACAAATGTAACCGATATTTCCCATCCCCATATAAAATACAATTGTATCCGTCGCATGACTGAGCGCATCCCAGCGAATGCGATCACGTTCCCCGCTTTGGTGTCCCGCAATAAACGTGACTCCACCCGCATAGTTGCGATGCGTCACCGGAATGCCCGCATATGCTGGCGCGGCCACACCAGCTGTCACACCCGGCACGATTTCATACGGAATGCCATGTGCTCGTAAATATTCTGCTTCTTCGCCGCCGCGACCGAACATAAACGGATCACCACCTTTTAACCGAACGACCGTTTTTCCTTTCATTGCATATTCCACAAGCCATTTGTGAATTTGTTGTTGAATGTTTCCGTGCTTTTTTGGCTCTTTGCCACAATATAAAAACTCTGTTTCTTCTTTCGCATAAGTTAACAACTGCGTATTGACGAGCCGATCGTAAATAATAACGTCCGCCTTTTCGATACACTCCCGTCCATATAAAGTAATCAGCTTCGGATCACCAGGACCTGCACCAACAATGTATACTTTTCCTTTATTCATGATGATCGCTCCCAGTTGATACGTTAGCTGACGAAAATGTCGCCATACGAAGCATCGCCATTGCCATATTGACAATCGGAAAGGCGACCGCTGCTCCGCTTCCTTCGCCAAGGCGCATATGTAAACGAACGAGCGGCTCTTTGTTTAACAACTGAAGGGCGATGCGATGCCCTGGCTCCACAGACTCATGACTAGCAATCATATAATGAACGACGTCTTCATCAAAACGTGTCGCAACAAGTGCGGCAACGGTACAAATAAAACCGTCAAGCAAAATTGGAATGCGCCGCTCCGCCGCTGCCATCATCGCCCCTGCCATCGCTGCAATTTCAAGTCCGCCGATTTTTGTCAATAAATCAATCGGATCAGACGCGTTCGGCTGATGAAGCATAAGTGCTCGTTCAATGACTGCCCGTTTATGTTTCACCGCCTCATTATGAATGCCTGTTCCTTTCCCGACAAGCTCTGCAACGTGGCGACCGCTCATTGCCGCTAACAATGCACTTGCAGTTGTCGTATTTCCGATTCCCATTTCCCCAACGATCAAACAACGAATACCGCTGTCAATCATTCGGTTTCCTTGCCGATATCCGACTTGCACTGCTCGCTCTGCGTCTTCTTTCGTCATCGCTTTTTCGTACGCAAAATTGTTCGTTCCGTACGCCACTTTTTCATTGATGACGCTTTCTTCATGAATATCAACCGCCACACCAACATCGACAACTGCAAACGTGGCGTCAATTTGTTTACTAAATACGTTAATTGCGGCTCCGCCACGTGCAAAATTAAGCACCATTTGCGCCGTTACTTCTTGCGGATAAGCAGACACCCCTTCTTTTGCGATGCCGTGATCGGCTGCAAAGACGAGCACGCCCGGCGGTGTCACGCGCGGAAAACGTTCCCCTGTCATTTTCGCAACCTCGATCGCTAGTTCCTCAAGCCGTCCAAGACTGCCACGCGGTTTTGTTAGTTGATCAATATAGTTGCGCACTTCTTCCCCGATTTGTTTATAAAGCATGATCCTCTCCCCCTTGAAATGCGATCATTTTTTGTTCAATCGCTTTTACATCGACATGTGTTTCAATGCAATTTGCCAGATCATCGAATGCTTGCTCACGTAATTGCCGATAAAGCGGTCGCTCCACTAGTGGTGGAAGCTGTTTTTTGCACCGCATATCATTTAACAAGTGATGACGAAACGCATCGTTATGAAACAAATCGTGCATATACGTTCCAATCACGCGCTCATCTTTCGTTTTACACCCATCTGTTTTTCCGTTGAGCAAAATAAGTGGCTCACCGTGTTTCACAATCGAACGTCCCATATGAATTTCATATCCTTTTACATGAAACGTTTTGTTTTTATAGGTTAATCTTCCTTCACATAACACCGTCGTTTTTTCACGGGCAAGCGTCGTTGCCACCGGCAGCAAACTTAATCCATCAATATGATTGAGCAGTGTTTCGACGTGAAATGGATCTTTAATGCATTGTCCGAGCATTTGATAGCCGCCGCAAATGCCGATCATTGTCACATCTGTTCGCTCATACAAACGCTGAATCGCAGAAAACAGTCCTGTTTCTTTTAAAAAGCGAGCGTCTTCAATCGTATTTTTACTTCCTGGCAAAATGAGCATATCGGGCTCGCCTAATACCGAAGCATCCGTCACAAACCGCACCGAACAATCCGGTTCAGCAAACAACGGATCGATATCTGTAAAGTTCGAAATGCGCGGATATTGGATGACCGCAATATCAATCGCTTTCGTATCATCTCTTTTTGTCGCATAGCGAGAAAGCGTCACCGAATCTTCAGCATCGATTCGCATAGGCACATATGGCACAACGCCGAGCACCGGCACGCCTGTATATTGTTCAAGCCAATGCAGTCCGGGCTGAAGAAGCGAACGGTCGCCACGAAATTTATTAATAATGACCCCGATGATACGCTTGCGGTCTTGTTCCTCTAACAGTTGCAACGTACCGACTAAACTCGCAAACACTCCACCACGCTCAATATCACCAACAAGCACGACAGGCGCATTCGCCATACGCGCCACGCGCATATTCACGAGCTCGCGATCATTTAAATTCACTTCCGCCGGACTGCCAGCTCCTTCAATGACAAGACGATCGTATTGTTGCATCAATGTGTCGAGCGACTGACGAACGAGTTCAAGCCCGATATCAAAAAACTCGTTGCGATAAGTGGTTGCTTTCATATTTGCATACGGTTTTCCATGCACGACAATTTGCGCTTCTTGATCGCGGCTCGGCTTAATTAAAATCGGGTTCATATGCGTCGTTGCCAACACACCTGCCGCTTCCGCTTGTACCCCTTGCGCGCGCCCAATTTCTTTTCCATCGATCGTTACATATGAATTAAGCGACATATTTTGCGATTTAAACGGTGCCGTCTTCCAGCCGTTTCGTGCAAAGATGCGGCAAAAAGCGGTCGCAATGACACTTTTTCCAGCATCTGAATGCGTTCCTTGAAACATAATCGGAAGCGCCTTACGCATCGCACTTCACCTCGCCACACGTTTTCAGCCATCGCTCAACAATCGAAGGGTTGGATGGAAAATAAAAATGAACGTAACCAGCGACGAGGCGTTTGTTCATATAACCATCTTTTTTGCATCCGCGCAACCCTTTTGCTTCATACGCAAACTTCCCTTCCGTTCTCGGAATAAATGTTGAATAATGAAATTCGTGCCCTTTCGCTCGATCTTGTTCAAACAAAAAGTTTCCTTCTGCTCCCATCACTTCGCGATAGCCGAGCGCCGCAAGCGTTCGTTGCATGCGCACATGCCCAGGAATGACGCCGACCATTTCGTAATATTGCCCAGCTGTCGTCACGATCCCTTCTGTTAAATACATAAATCCCCCGCACTCCGCAAGCGTCGGCAAACCACTTTCAATCACTTCGACAATCGACTGTTTTACTTCTTCATGACGCGCCAGTTCCGCGGCAAATTCCTCTGGAAATCCCCCCCCAATGTACAAACCGTCAACGTCATCTGGTACACGTTCGCCGGCAAGCGGTGAAAAGTACACGAGCGTCGCTCCATACGCCTGAAGCATCTCCAAATTTTCTTCGTAGTAAAAATGAAATGCGGCATCTTTCGCGATGGCAATACGCACGTCATACGTTTGCTTCGGTTTAAAAAAAGGCGCGCTTGATAGATCATTCGCCTCCGCCAATTCCCATATTGCATCCAAATCAACCGTTTTAGACGTTCGCTTGCCAAGCTCATCAAAAAACGGCTGAAGTTCTCCTCGTTCGACAGATGGAACAAGACCTAAATGGCGCTCTGGAATCGTTACATCGCTCTCTTTTTGCAAATAGCCGACGACAGGAATGTGACATTGTTGTTCAATCGCTTCTTTCACAAGCCGAAAATGTCCTTCGCTTCCGACCCGATTCGCAATGACGCCAACGATTCGAACGCGCTCATGAAACGATTGAAAGCCGCGTACAATCGCTGCGGCGCTACGCGCCATTCCTGAACAATCAACAACTAATAATACAGGGCTTTCGGTCATGATGCTAATTTCCGCAGTCGATCCTTCATTTGTTGTCGCCCGCTTTCCATCAAATAGCCCCATAACCCCTTCAATAATGGAAAGATCCGCTCCTTCGCTTCCTCTTTTGCATACGTCGCGCACAACGTTTTCATTCCCCATCCAACTATCTAAATTGCGTGATCGCCTTCCCGTCACCGCTGTATGATATGTCGGATCAATGTAATCTGGCCCACATTTAAATCCTTGAACAACATATCCTTTTTGTTTAAATGCGCTCATTAATCCGAGCGTGACCGTTGTTTTCCCAACACCGCTTCCCGTTCCCGCCACGACAATTCTTCTCACCGCTCTCCCTCCCATAGCGCAATCGAAATCGTCACGTTACCGCTTTTTTTCTTCGTTAAAACAAGTTGTTGTTGTCCGCTATATCGCTTCGCGGCAGGTTCGCTGACGCCGTATGCCCCTACATAACGAAACACTGTTTCAGACGGTTCATCGATCGGGACAGCGTTTAATTGTTCTGCCGTGTAAAAAATAAGTGGCCACTTATATTTATTTGCGACAGCTAATAAACCTTCCTCGTCCTTTTTTAAATCAATTGTGCATAATGCTTTCACGCTTTTCATAGAGAAGCGGAGCTGCTGCAACGTATCGCAAATCACTCGTTCAATCTCTTCTGCACTCGTTCCGCGATTGCATCCGACGCCGATGACGATCACTTTCGGACGATACAACACCCCGTTTTGTAAAATTGCTTCTTCTTCTTTTTCAAGCAAGCGATGCGTCACAACGAGCGCCGCATCCGGCTCCGCTTCAAGCGCTTCGGCAATCGAAGCATATTGCCGAATGTTTGATGGAATCGGCGTATCATACGTCCACCAGTTGCGTTCTCCTGATTCTTGTACAATCGCGACGTGTTGTTCGTTGACGACAGCAGCGCTCACAGGCGTCAAATTGTTTTCATTTTCCCATTCCCATCCGAACGAGCGACCGAATAAATCAACCGCAATCGTTTGCTGCACATCGGATGCTGTCGTAATGACCGGACGAGCGCCAAGTAAATTCGCCACTTTTCTTGTCAGCTCATTGGCTCCTCCTAAATGACCAGATAATACACTAATGACATGTTCTGCTTTATCATCAATCACAACAACGGCAGGATCTGTTTTTTTATCTTTTAATAGCGGAGCAATCATGCGCACAACAGCACCGAGTGAAATGATAAGAATGAGCCCGCGATATGCGGAAAACAATTCCGCCAACAGGAAGCGAACGTTTCCCGAAAATAAATGAATGCCTTTTTTCGCTTCGTCGCCTTTTGCAAATTTATCAGTGTAATAAACGTGCGCATGCGGAAGTTGGTCATACAGTTTTCTTGCGATTTCTACCCCATGTTTCGTAATCGCTACAACGGCATACATTTTACTTCTCTCCTTTACGATAGCCGTGTGTAAATGTTTCATCGTACAATTTGGAACGACATGATTCATCAAGTTCGTTAGAAAGGGCCCAACCTGCTAAAATAAGGGCATGTTGTCGAATGCCATGGCGCTGCATATCTTCATGAAGCGTACCAACAGTCGAACGCACGACTTTTTCGTCCGGCCACGTCGCTTTATATACAACAACGACAGGGGTATGCTCACTCCAGCCAGCTTCAAGAAATGCAGCCGTCACTTTTTTTGTTAACGTTGCACTTAAAAAAAGAGCAATCGTACAGTGATGTTCAGCAAGCAAAGTGAGCTTCTCCTTTTCTGGAACCGGTGTTCTTCCTTCCGCACGTGTTAAAATAACCGTTTGCGTCAAATTAGGTACGGTCAACTCCACTTGCGCAGCAGCGGCAGCAGCGAATACAGAACTAACTCCCGGAACAATTTCGACGTCAATGCCTTCTTTTTTCAAAAGTACGATTTGTTCCATCGTTGCTCCATAAATTGCTGGATCACCTGTATGAAGACGAACGACCATCTTCCCGCTTCTCACTTCTTCACACATAAGTGAGACAATTTGCTTTAAATGCATGCCCGATGTCCGAAAAATGCGCGCGTCTTTTTTTGCATATGTAAGCAATTCATCATGGACAAGCGAATCCGTATAAAAAATGGCATCCGCTCGCTGCAACAACTTCATTCCTCTGACTGTAATTAAATCGCTCGCTCCCGGACCAGCTCCCACAATATATATTTTCACTTTCTCACCACCATTAACGTTAAATATGGCAACGACACATGTTCTAATTGCTCAATGTCCCATATGACCTCTTCATGAGACGTCACTTTTGTCACGACTGCCGCTTGCTTCACCAAATTCATCTCTTTTAAAAGAGAGAGAAGGAGCGGCATGACTTTTGCTACTTTTAAAAATACGACGCACTCGTGCTCTTGAATCGCTTTTTTCATCGCATCATAATCATCGCGTGCGGGAACGATAGCGATCGTTTCATCGCCGTCCGCTAGCGGCAACTGCAGGCGTGCTGCTGCGCCATTTATAGATGAAATGCCGGGAACAATTTCAATTGACACGTCTGGATATTTTATTTGCATCGTGCGCATAAAATGAATAAATGTGCTATATAAAAGTGGATCGCCTTCTGTCACAAACGCCACATGTTTCCCCTCACGCAAATAAGTCCATACCGTTTCGACTGTTTCATTCCATTTTTCACGCAATACATTTTCGTCTTTCGTCATTGGAAAAACGAGACCAAGCATCTCTTTTTCCGCTGAAGAAAAGTACGCATCAACAATTTGTTGCGCATAACTTTTACTGCCATTCGTCTTTTTTGGATAAGCAATCACGTGCGCTTCTTTCAATCGCCGAAATGCTTTTACTGTCAATAGTTCTGGATCGCCCGGTCCGACACCAATGCCATATAACGTACCGATCACTTGCTTTCCCCCTTTCGTGCTGAAATAATATATATCGGGTTTAATGCATCAAACCGTGTCAATTGTAAAATTGGCTTGCTTCGCGAAAACTGAGCGAGCAAAATATCGACATCGTAACCGTGATGACGTAACGCATCTGTCGCTTCATATAACGTTTCGATTGTGACCGCATTGATGACGATGCGTCCCCCTTGTTTTAACCGCGTGCAACAAACTGCAATAATATCCCGTAAACTTCCTGATGTCCCCCCAATAAAGACGGCATCTGGATCAGGAAACTGCTCTAAATGTTCTGGCGCTCGACCGTGCACGAGTGTAAAGTCTGTGCGGAATTTTTTCATATTTTTCCGACATATTTCAATATCTAACGCGTTTTTCTCAACAGCAAATACCGCTCCTTCCCGAGCGATTTTCGCCGCTTCAATAGCGACCGATCCTGTGCACGTACCAATGTCCCATACGACACTTTTTTCATGGAGGCGAAGTGCTTGCAAGCTTAATACACGTACTTCTTTTTTCGTAATGAGCCCTTTTTCTGGTTTCCTCTGAAAAAACTCGTCATCCTGTATACCAAACGTCCAACTCGGTCCTTTATGAACACGTCGTAAAACGACGATATTTAATGGGGAAAACGATGCATGCATCATATCCTCTAATGTAAAAAAGCGACAACGCTCGTTCTCCCCACCGAGATTTTCGCCAACAAACGCCTCATATTCCGTCATTCCATATTCTAAAAGATATGAAGCAATCGCACGCGGATCGTTCGTTTCATCTGTTAAAATAGCTACTTTTTCTTTTCCATCTATACGCTGAGCAAACCCTTTCATCGAACGTCCATGTAAACTAACAACGTACGCATCATGCCAACTTTCCCCTATTTTCGCAAACGCCCATTGGAGTGAACTGATAGAGGGATATACTTCAATCGGAACTTTTTTCGCTAAATAACTACCGATTCCGTAAAATAACGGATCACCTGATGCTAAAACGACCGTTTTTTTCGGCTCGTTTACAAGCGTTTCAAAAAGTGATGATAAGTTGCTTCGAATAACAATTTTTTCCCCTTTGTAGTGAGGAAAAAAAGACAGCTGCCTTTCTCCGCCCACGAGCCGCTCGCTCTCATGAATCCATCGTTCATACAGGGAAGGAAGAGAATCTGTCCCATCAGCTCCAATTCCGATTAATTTCATTCGCTCCATCGTTTCGCACCGCCCTTCCTAACCGTTGTCCTTTTAACGTATAAAGCGTCGTTTCAATGACCATTCCACCATGCACTTCCCGCAACGCATGTTGACAACAATAATCACATAACAAATCGAAAAACGACATATATCCTGCTGCGTACATCATATCTCCAACTTGTGACGCTGTATTCGCTTGTTTCACCGCTTCAATGAGAGGTGGCGGAGCACCTGCTTGCTTCGCAACATCTGCTAAAAAATGAAAATCGACAGGAGCACTTTTCGAGTGCACCATCATTACTCCTTGAGCGACTTTTGAAAATTTCCCCATCATCCCAACGAGCGATATAGTTTTCATACCGAGACGCTTACATTGTTTCAGCGTAAAACCGACGAAATCTCCCATCTCAATAAACGCTTCTTCTGGAAGATGGCTATATTGCATCATCGCATATTTTTCACTTCGTCCTCCTGTAGTAATAACCACATGGTCACAACCACACGCGACGGCAACTTCAAGAGCACGCACAATACTTGCTCGATAAGCAGATGTCGAAAACGGGACGACGATGCCGCGGGTGCCTAAAATAGAAATGCCGCCAATAATGCCGAGACGACCATTTAACGTTTTCTTCGCAATTTCTTCTCCGTTCGGTACGGAAATAACAATGCGTACCCCACGCTTCACACCGTATTCCGTAAGCAACTCGTGAACAACATCGGTCATCATTTGCCGTGGTACCGGATTAATGGCCGCTTCGCCAACTGGAACGGGAAGTCCGGGCTTTGTTACTCTACCGACCCCTTCTCCTCCATCAATAAGAATGCCTTCGTCGATCCAGCTAACTGTCGCAACAATGGAAGCACCGTGCGTCACATCAGGGTCGTCCCCCCCATCTTTCACCACGGTCGCACTCGCTCGATCTTTCTCCATTTCACAAGAAACGATCGGGAAAGTGACTTCCCGCCCGATCGGCAACATAATTGTCGCTTCTGTTTGTTTGATGCCGGTAATAAGCGCACATAACGCCGCTTTTGTCGCAGCCGTTGCACATGCCCCGGTCGTATACCCCTCACGTAATTTTCCCTTTTCCATACTTATCCTCGCTCCGCTAAAATAGACAAGGCATTTAACGCGGCCACTGTCACCGTACTCCCTCCTTTTCTTCCGATGTTCGTAATAAATGGAATATCTAGTTTCGCTAACTCTTCTTTCGATTCCGCTGCTGAGACAAAGCCGACAGGGAGACCGATAATTAAACCTGGGCGTGCCTCTCCTTCTTTCACTAATCGAATTAATTCAAGCAAAGCGGTTGGTGCATTGCCAATGGCAAAAATGCCTCCGTCCGCTTCTTTCACCGCTTTGCGCATCGCAACAATCGCACGCGTCGTGTTTAATCGCTTCGCTTCTTTCATGACATCATCATCAGAAATATACACGTGCACACTCCCACCATATTTTTCAAGACGTGCTTTGTTTATTCCAACTTGTACCATTTGTACATCAGCAACGACTTTTTTTCCCGCGCGAATCGCTGAAATGCCCGCTTCAATCGCACGAGGATGAAATAAAAGACTCTTTCCTAACTCAAAATCGGCGCTTGCATGAATGACGCGTTGAACGATAGCGTATTGCTGTTCAGCAAATGAGTGCTCTCCTATCTCATCATCAATGATTTGAAAGCTTTTTTGTTCAATTTGTTCTGGCTGAACAGTTAATGGGCGAAACGTTGTTCGAAAATCCATTTATTTTTCTCCTTTCTCTTTCATTTCTTCCAACGCACGAATGACGTCAGAAAACTCATGATAAACGACGGGATAAGAAAGTTTCGGACGGCGGATGACAACCGTTTCAATGCCAAGTTGTTGCGCTGCTGCAATTTTTTCATCGACAAATCCCACTCGTCCGCTTTCTTTCGTTACAAGGAGCGTCACACCAAAATGTTTCATCAAAGCCATATCTAGTTGCTTCGTAAACGGTCCTTGCATCGCAATAATATTTTCTTGCGGAAAGCGTAATTGTTCGCACTTTTCCATATTGTCTTTCCGTGGCAACATACGTGCAATGAGACGAACATCAGGAAGCGGGAGCAACTTTTCTGCAAAAATATGCAACGTTTTGCTTCCTGTCGTAAGCATGATGACCCCTCTTTTTTTCGCTGCGTACTCTGCTGCCGCTTCGTAGCTATCGACGAATGTAACGCGATCATACATAATGACGCTTTCTTTTCGTTCATAGCGGATATACGGAACGTTCGCTTCCTCTGCTGCTTGCATCGCTTGTTGCGACGCTTCTTCTGCAAATGGATGGCTCGCATCAACGATCGCTTTCGCTTTATGTTGTTTTATGATCTCAACCATTTCATGCGCGTTTAAACGTCCGATATGCGCACGCAATCCGACATATGACATTTGTTCTGCGGCGTGTTCGGTGACAACTGTAGCCAATACGTCATACCCTGCGTCACGAATGGCTAACGCTAATTGCCTTGCATCGCTCGTTCCCGACAACATAATAATCATTCATCTCACCTCAATGATCATGATGATGGTGGTGGTGATGTTCAGCCATATGAAGCCGATATTGGCACGTATCACAATTCATATGAACCGAATGACTAAGCACTTCTTGTAACCGATCAAGCACAATCGTTTGTAGCGACGGATGAAAGCCAAAATAATGCGCCAATACAAATGACATATGCGGATACATGCTTTGAAACTCAGAAACTTTCTTTTCTAATCGCTTAATAAGCACGCCTGTAAATAAAAAGTAAGGTAAAACAACGATTTTTTTTGCTCCGAGCTTAACACATCTTACGACAGCCTCATCTAATGACGGATTTGTGACACCCATAAACGCAGGTTCAACGATCGCCTGTTTATTTCGCTCCCAAAATAAGCGAGCAATTTTATATAAATCGCTATTCGCATCGGGGTCGCTTCCTCCGCGTCCAAGCAAAATGATTGCTGTTTGCTCATCCGTAACAACTCCTGCTTCTTGCAGTCGGTCGTTTAAAATCGTAAACGTATCATTATGAATACCAAGTGGTCGCCCATACGTAAATGAAACGTGTGGATAGCGCTCTTTCGCCTCGTCAATCGCTGCCGGTATGTGCAGCTTGGAATGTCCAGCTGGAAGTAAAATGATTGGAATGACAATAACATCTGTTGCCCCTTGTTCTACACAATGGGCAATGCCATCAATGACTGATGGAACACCAAATTCTAAAAAACATGTATGCACATAAAACGTCTCATCAATTTGTGGACAAATGGTTTGAACAAACTGACGTACTTGTTCGTTTCCTTCTTCATCTCGACTTCCATGTCCAACAAATAAAACAGCTTTCATTTTCATCACTCCCCACATGCCGCAGGCTCTGCTTTGATCGTTTGTCCATAAGCAAAGCCACCGACCTCTTTTTTTCGCTCAAAAAACTTATGAAATCGCTCGTTTGCATATCCTTCTTCTTTATATTGCACAATAATACGAGCGATCGTTTCCACAATGTCATCTGGACGAATACCTTCGGCGACAAGCTGTCCAGGATGTGCATTTCTTCCTACTGTTTTCCCACCTAAAAATAAATCAAACGCCCCTTTACGATAAACAATTCCGATATCTTCATGGACAGCCCCGTAACATGCCATGCCACACCCGTTAAATCCAAGGCGCAGTTCTTTTGGCAAATCCATGCCGCCAAATTGTTTATGCAGTTGCTCGACATAAGGAATCGCATCTTTTTTTTCTCCCTCACAAAAGTCACACGCTTTTATAACACACACATTTCCCGTTGGTGCAACCGTTAAACCTGCTTCTAAAAGTTCACGGACGATGTCGTCTGGTCGTTCTGTTTCCACCGTTACTTTTAAATAATGATCCGCCGTATACGTAATCATCCCTTGCTCGCCGACGATGCGAGCGAGATCCATCATTTGCTTTGGCGTAAATGTTTTATTTACCACTCCCGGACTAACTGCTACTTCCAACCGTTCCGTTGTTTGTTTCTTTGGAGCAGCCACTTTTTCATACGCTTCTTCCGCTAATGAGCGCATGTTCGTTAACGCCCATGGTTCCGCTTCTGGTCGCAATCGCTCGTGCAGTTTTAACGGTTGGACAGCGCTTGATAGCTTATATTTTCGCTCATAGCCACGAGGGGTAATCATCAGACCGTCATGAACGAACGTGGAAGAATTTCCGATAATGACCGTCGTTAACATGCCGATGTCATGCTCTAACATTTCCCCTAAACTCGTTAATACAATATGTTGCCGCTCGCGGTACGCACTTTTCACAAGACCAACGGGCGTGTCTGGTGAACGGTATGTTAATAAAATACGCTGCGCCTCGACAATTTGTTGCGTACGGCGACCGCTCTTCGGATTGTATAGCGCAATAACGAAATCCGCTGCGGCAGCTGCTTCTATTCTTTTTGCAATGACGTTCCATGGCGTTAAATGGTCGCTTAAACTAATCGTGCATGAATCGTGCATAATGGGTGCCCCTAATAAAGCGGCGCAAGAATGAATGGCTGAAATACCCGGAATAATCTCCACTTCAATGCCTGTTTCTTTTTCCCATCCTTTTTCAATTAACACTTCGTAAATGAGCCCCGCCATACCGTACAACCCTGCATCTCCACTTGATATGACAGCCACTTTTTTACCACGTTCCGCCTGTTTAATCGCCTCTTGAGCCCGGCTCACTTCTTCTGTCATTCCCGTGCTAATGACTTCTTTTCCATCGATGAGATCCATGACTAAATCGACATACGTTTTATAGCCGACAATAACATCGCTTTCTTCAATCGCCTCGCGAGCTCGCTTTGTCATATGATCGACACTTCCCGGACCAAAGCCGACAACAAACAATTTTCCAGCCATCCTTTTCACTCCCTTTTCCATCGTTCAATCCATTCAAACAATTGCTGTTCTGTACACATCTTGTTTTCCTTCAGCCATATGCGTAAAAGAAGTGGAAGCGGCAAACCAAGCTCATAAAATATGTTCGTTTTTGTAAATACAAAGGCCGGTGTTCCATGCAAAACGATGCGACCATCATGCATAACAAACACTTCATCCGCCCATTGCCAAACGAAATCAAGATCGTGCGTAATGACAACGGGCGTTGTACCCTCTTTATGCAGCTCATTTAGTTTCATGACTAAGCGCTCGCTCTGCGAAACATCTAAATAAGCAGATGGTTCATCGACAATAAGTAAATGAGGCTTGGGCGCCATCGCCACCGCAAGCGATAACCATTTTTTTTGTCCAAGACTTAAATGATGTATCGGTATATCGCGCCACTTCTCAAGCGAAAATTGTTTCATAATTTGTGCCATTTGCTCGTGATTTCCTTCTAAACTAAGCGCTAGTTCTTCCTCAATCATCGGTGCTAAAAATTGATGTTCTGGGTTTTGAAAAACGACACCAACATGCTTTCGCAAATCTCGCCATTGCTGACGATCTGCTACTTTCTCTCCTTCCCAATACACATCCCCTTTGGTCGGTCGGTAAATACCGTTTGCATGAAGCAACCACGTCGTTTTCCCACAACCGTTTTTTCCGATGAGCGCATATTTTTTTCCTCGTTCAATTGTAAGTGATACTCCTTTTAACACGTATGCGCCGTTCCGATACGTATAATGAACATTATGAAACCGTAGCATATAAGCCCTCCAAAATAAATAGAACAACAATTCCAATAAACGCTTCGATGACATACCTTCTTGGCAACTGTTCATCTGCACACATTGGAACAGCAAAAGAAACGTTGCGCGCCTGTTGTGCAATCATCATCGCCTCATAATGATGTAATGTTTGACGTAACAACTGTGCAACAGCTAGTGAAGCAAAGCGCCAATCCCGCTCCCCACGTTTTATTTGCACCGTAACAAACAGTTCTTTTGCTGTTTTTTCTACTATAAAAATAAAACGATACGTCAACAACAACAGTTCAATAAATGCTTTAGGAACGTGCCATTTGCTTAATGCGTGAGCAATACGAAAAAATGGTGTTGTTGCTGCAAGGAAAAAGAGAACAAGCGAACTTGTAAACGCCCGTAAAAAAACTGTACTTACATATGAAAAGCTTTCACTTATGAAGTGAATTGCGCCATCAAATGAAAAAAGAAGCGGTATGCTACTTCCGAGAATAACGAGCGCTATGAGCATACAAACGCGTAAACAAACACTCGAAGGCAAACGTGCATATCCAAGCAACCAAACGAGCAACCAAACGATAATGATTAAGCGGACAACATTCGTCCCAAGAAGCGCCCATATGAGCAAAATAAGCGCAAATATTAGCTTAAATGTAGCATTTAATTTCGAAAGGCGATTCCGATACGCCCATTGATCAAGCCAACTAATCATTTCTTTTTCTTCCCTTGTATAAACCGATGATGTAGCCGATTACCCCAGCACCAAGCGCAGCTTGTAAAGAAAATAATAACGTCTCTACTTCTCCACTCGGCGGTTCAAATACGACATCAAACCAAGGTTCATAATGTGGTGCGATTTGTTGAATCATTTTTTCCGCAAGCGTATCCGCTCCAGCAAACTCCGTATTTTTCACAATAAATAGCGGCAACACGATCAACAATGCGGCAATGAACAACAATATACGATTGCTCATTTAAAAAACACTCCCCTCTCCTCTAACACATCTAACTCTCGCTCCGAGTACGTATGCAAAAAGTTCCATACGACAACAGTAAGGAGTCCTTCCGTAATTGCAAGTGGTACTTGTGTCACCGCAAAAATTGACGCGAATTTTAAAAATGCGCCCCATACTCCACTCGTTACATCTGGAAATGCTAGGGCGAGTTGAAACGACGTCATGACGTATGTCGCCAAATCAGCCATCATCGCCGCTAAAAAGACGGACATACGCAATGATATTCCACACTTTTTACATAAAACGAACAAGCCGTACGCAACGAACGGACCGACCACCGCCATCGAAAATGCATTCGCCCCAAGCGTCGTCAATCCACCATGCGCAAGCAAAAGCGCTTGAAACAATAATACTGCTGTACCGATGACCGTCATAACAAACGGTCCGAATAAAAGCGCCCCGAACCCCGTCCCTGTCGGATGCGAACTACTGCCTGTGACAGATGGAATTTTTAATGCCGACAAAACAAATGTAAACGCTGTAGCGAGTGCAAGGAGTAATTTCACCTCCGGCTTTTGTTTCATCAGACGCGTCATTGTACGTAAACCAATAAAGAAAAACGGTAAAAATAGCAACCACCAAATGAGCGCCCATTGCCAAGGTAAGAACCCTTCCATAATGTGCATCGCATATGCGGAAGGTGAAAGTGCAAATAAAATATAGACCGTAGCGCACATACTAACAATCCAAAACAACGGTTTCTTCACTTTTTCTTCCCCCTTGTCGCAACGCTATATTTAGGCATGACAAAGCCTTCATCGTATGTGTACGTCACATATTCATGCAACATTTCACCATCGCGTACATGTTTTCGTACGATGTCCTTTCCGATCTGCTCATCAACGGCACGATACCAAATTCCTTCAGGATAAACGATAACGACGCACGCATCTTCACAGCGACCGTTACATCGTGTCCGCGTTGTATGAACGTACTCATGTAGTTGTAGCCTGTCAATTTCATCACGAATCGCTTGTGTCACCTCCTCTCCACCTTTTCGCATACAACTCCCTCCGTTACAAATCAACACATGATGTTTCGTTCCTTGTAAATCCCATGTCGCCATATATGTCGCTCCTTTTTTAAAAATAAAAAAGCACCTCTAGGTAGAGGTGCAGAAAAAACGAAAGATTCAAACAATAAAACTTTCACAATTGTTGTTTATTTTTCATCGTCCCCGCACGTCTACCTATATTCCCGTAGGCAGCCGACGTATCGCAAGCAGGCAGGTCTCCTGGCTTAGGTTCATCATCTCGTTGCGCCTTCCCCAAAAATCAGTGGCATATTGCAACGAAACTCCCCATCACAGTGGCGGGTACCGCGACGGCTTTGCACCGTTCTTCCCTTTTAAGCATACGGACGTATGCACCGTACTTGCTTCATCGTATATTGTTTTTCAAAGAGCACGAATGTTAAGAATATGATACACCATTTTTTTCTTCTCGCCTAGCCTGTTTTATAAAAAAGCACCTTCTTATTCAGAAGGCGCTTTGTAGTAATCGCACGAAAATCGTTTCACGATCGTATGTGGGATGATGATTCGTTTAATCGGCTCATTCGGGTTTTCGATTTGTTGAATTAAATTTCTTGCCGCTTCAAAGCCAAGTTGAAAAATATGAATGTCTACCGATGTAAGCGGTGGACGAGAAATTTCCGATAAAAGCACGTTGTTAAAACTGACAATCGATACATCTCCCGGCACGCTTAATCCCATTTCAGCAAGCGTATTTAATACCCCAAGCGCCATTAAATCGTCCGCCACGACGAGTGCGGTTGGCGGCTCAGCAAGTGAAAGCAACTCTTTCATCGCCTCTTGTCCGCCTTCTTTTAAAAATTCTTCATGCACAATGTAATCTTTACGATATACAAGACCTGCAGATTTTAACGCTTTTTCATAACCGCGCAAACGATCCATCGTTACAATGAGATTGACGTTTCCACCGACAAACGCGATGCGCTCATGACCAAGTTCAATTAAATATTCTGTCGCCTCACGCGCCGCCCGAACGTTATCGTTATCAACGTGCGTAATTTCTTCCGCTTTTTTATGCGGTTTTCCAATGACAACAAACGGCACATCTTCTTTCTGTAAATACGCCATAATTTTATCGTTCGCACGCGAATACAGCAAAATGACACCATCGACGCGCTTTCCTTGCACCATATGCACGACCCCGTCGTAAATTTCCGCTTCCGTTTCTCCCGTCGATAACTGTAACGCATATTGCCGATCATGCACCGCTTTGCTAATGCCGCGGATAACTTCTGGGAAAAACGGGTTTTGAAACGCTTTATCTGCTGAACTTGGCATAACGAGCCCGATCACTTGCGTCGACTTATTCGCTAAACTGCGCGCGATGAAATTCGGATGATAGCCAAGCTCTTTCATCGCCTCGCGCACTTTTTTCTTCGTTTTCTCGCTAATGCGCGGGCTATCTGCGATGACGCGGGAAACGGTCGATGGCGCCACATTTGCTCGCTTCGCTACATCTTTAATCGTTACTGTCATAAAAATCCCCCATCTCTTACAAAACAAACGTGTTTGTCGCTTCATCGATGACTCGTTGTTCCCCATTGACAACAATCGTTGTCGGCACGTCCCCAACAAACGAGACATGCAATTGCCATGTTGGTTGGTACGTCCCATCTGTTTTTACGTCAAAATGAACGGTATGATCAACAAACGTCGCTCGAATATGCATGCGGATATATTCCCCTTTTTCATACGCAAACGTTGCGCCGTCATCATCATAAAGCGTGTATGTCGATGTTCCTTCTTTCATTGTATACACGTGCAATGTGATCTGTTCATCAGCCGTAGCGGTCGATAGCTTTACATCGGCGTGAGCGATCATCGCCCCTTCTTTCACATATATCGGCAAACGATCAAGCGGTGCTTCGACAATATACCGCTGACCACCTTCAAATTTTTCTTTCGTCCAATAATCAACCCAACGTCCTTCTGGGAAGTACACGATACGATGCGCTGTATACGGACGCATCACCGGAGCGACCATTACTTCATTTCCAACCATAAATTGATCTGAGATATTCCACGTTTCGCGATCGTTCGGATATTCCATCATCAGTGGGCGCATCATCGGCACACCTGTTTGATACGCTTCAAAGCATAACGAATATAAATGTGGCAACCATTCGTATCGCAATTCAATATATCGTTTTACGATTTGTTCGTATGTTTCCCCAAATGCCCACGGTTCTTGCCGAGCAAAACCGATCGCACAATGATTGCGGAAATATGGGAAAAATGCCCCAACTTGCGTCCATCGAACGAGCAGTTCTCCATTCGCATCATGTGCAAATCCACCGACATCTGCCCCGCAAAACGCCACTGCGGATAATCCTAAGTTTAAGCACATCGGTATCGACAGCTCAAGATGCTCCCAAAAGCTACGATTATCGCCTGTCCATACAGCTGCGTAGCGATGAATACCGGCAAATCCTGCGCGCGTCAACACAAACGGGCGTTTTCCTTTCAGTTGCTTTTTCAATGCGTGATACGTCGCCTCTGTCATCATCATCCCATATACGTTATGCACTTGGCGATGCGTTTTCCATCCGTCATGGACGACTTGTTCATCCATCGTTTTTGTCTCGTTAAATACCGATGGTTCATTCATATCGTTCCAAATTCCTTCAATGCCGATGTCCGTATAAAACGTATGCTGCTCGCCCCACCATTTGCGCACTTTTTTCTTTAAAAAGTCTGGAAACACGCTCGTCCCCGGCCAAACGTCTCCTTTGTACAACGTTCCGTCAGCATATTTACAAAAATAATCTTTTTGCACTCCATCACGATACGTATCATACTCCGCGTCAACTTTCACGCCCGGATCAACAATCGGCACGATATGAACCCCTTGTTCCTTTGCATATTGAACGAGCGATTGCGGATGTGGAAAACGTTTTTGATCAAACGTAAAAACACGATATTCATCCATATAATGAATGTCTAAATATACCGCATCAAGCGGAATATGTTTCCCCCGAAACGTATCGATAAGTTCACGCACTTCCTGCTCCGTTTCATAACTGTAGCGCGACTGATGATACCCGAGCGCCCATTTCGGTGGCAGCGGCATGCGTCCAACAAGATGCGTATATTGCGCTAACACATCTTTCGGATGCGGCCCAGCAAACACATAATAATTAAGCGCCCCACCATCTGATGTAAACGTATAAAACGATTCATGGCGTAAATCAAACGTCGTTTTATACGTATGATCGAAAAAAATGCCGTGCGCATGCCCGTTTTTTAACACCATCATGTACGGATGCGACTGATATAACGGGTCTGTTTCTAAATTGTGCGGCGCGTACACATCCGTATTCCACATCGTCCATACTGCACCGCGCTTATTTAACACACCTGTTTTTTCTCCTAATCCATATACGACATCGGTCGGGGTGAGCGCGTGTGCACAGCGCATACGCCCTTTTGCTTGAAAACATACAGGTTGTTCATCGCGCACAAGCAGCGTTCCTTCATTGTCGTATATCGCTAACCGAAACGGGCTTCGCTCGATGACGACCGTTAATCGTTTTGTCTGCAACTCCCAGCCATGTTCTCCTTCACGAACGTGCACGTCTACTTTTTCTGGCGTTGCGATGACCGCTGGGCTAACCGAATCGTACTTCCCATCGAACGGATCGATCGTCACCCGAACGATATCGCCACGATAAAAATGAATATTAACAACTGCTTCGTCGCACGTCAATGCAAATATTTGTTTTTTTCCTTCAATTTTTTGCACATCTCTAATCGGTTGCCACACTTCTTTTTCGTCCGCTTGGTCGATCGGTCGAATCGCAAAACTCGTATCTTCTAGCATGTTCTCTCCCCCATCATCATCATGCTTTTCGTTTTTTCGCTAAGTATAAAAACAGTCCAAATGCTGTATATACCGCAAGAAGTGCCGCGATAAACGGAATGTTTACCCCTGTTTTTGGCGCAAGTACGTAAATTTCTGCAGTTTCACGATCTAAAATGATGTCATACTTCTCATTTTTGCTGCGCACTAAATCGCCTGCAAGCAACCCGCGCAATTCCTTTCCTTGTTCCAGTTCGTCATCGAGCGTCACTTTTTGCGTTTTTGACGTGTTATTAATCGCAATGACCGTTGTTTCGTTTTCGTACGTTCGTTTAAAGAGCGCCATGCCGTCTTTTTCATAAAGCAACTCAAAATCACCTCGGCGAAGCGACGGAAGCTTCTCACGTAATTCACCGAGCTTTGTAACATAGTCAATGAGCTCTTTATCGGTACGGAAGTTCATTAAACGACGGTTGTCTGGATCTTCCCCACCATCAAGGGCAATTTCTGTTCCATAGTACATAATCGGAATGCCTGGTGCTGAAAACAAATACGTCAATCCAAGCTTTAAACGCGTCACCGGATTGATGCGATTTTGCAATGCTAACCGTGTAAAACGAACCGTATCATGATTATCTAAAAACGTGCCAAGTAAATACGGACGGTCATAAAACGCCTCGTTTCGCTTCCATACGTTGTAAAGCGGTTCAAGCGATTGATCGACGTTTGAAAAAATGGCTGATGCTTCTTTATAAAACGGAAAATCAATTAATGCATCGATGCCGTGCTTGCCATATTCCGCAACGTAGCGCGGATCGTCATGCCACACTTCACCGAGAAGGAAAAAGTCTTGTTTCACCGATTTCACTTCTTTAGAAAACTCGTCCCAAAACCACTTTGGCACATGTTTGACCGTATCTAAACGATAGCCGTCAATGTCCGTTTCTTGAATCCACCATTTCGCGACATCCAATAAATACGCTTTCACTTCCGGATTTTCTTGTGCTAAATCAGGGAGACCAAATAGCCAGCCGTTTTCGACTTCTTGTTGATTCGCCCAATTGAAAATGTCTTTTTTCTCATGAAACCAATCTTTTTTCGCTGGATCGTTCAGCCACGGATGATTGTATCCTGTATGATTGACGACAAAATCTAAAATGACTTTCATATCGCGCTTATGCGCTTCTTTTACAAGCCGTTTAAAATCATCGAGCGTGCCGAAATGTTCTTCCACTTTGTAAAAGTCTTCAATCCAATAACCGTGATACCCGCCTTTTTCATTCGCAAAAATCGGGGTCAGCCAAATCGCTGTAAAACCCATCTCTTTTATGTAGTCAAGCTTGTCAATAATTCCTTGCAAATCACCGCCATGATACGCTTTCGGGTCATGTACGTTCACTTCATAGTCATTTTTCGGATTGCCGTTATTAAAACGGTCGACCATAATAAAATACACGCGTTCATCTTGCCATGTGCGCTCCGTTTTTGCGCTTGTTGGCAACGCAAATGAAAATAAAAAAACAAAAGCAAGTAGCGCACGAAATACATATTTCATCTTATTCACTCCCCATTCATTCCAAAGCTTCTTATGATAATATATCTCGAAATAGTAAGAAAGGAAAGAACCTAAGCGATTCTTTCCTTCCGTTTCTCATCCTTTTGTTCCACCTGCCGTTAAGCCAGAGACGAAATACTTTTGGAATGAAAGGAAGAGAATAGCGATCGGCACAGCAATTAAAACGGATCCTGCCGCAAACGTTGTAAATTCACTACCAAACTGTTTTGCAACTAAATCGTACAATCCGACCGCAAGCGTATATTTTTCTTTACTGCGCAGTAACACGCTCGCTAAAATAAAATCCCCAAACGGCGCAATAAACGTAAAGAGCGCCACAACCGCGATAATCGGTTTCGCAAGCGGTAAAACAATTTGAAAGAAAATACGCAAATGCCCTGCTCCGTCAATTTTCGCTGATTCATCAAGCTCTTTCGGGATCGTATCTAAATATCCTTTCATCAGCCACGTATTCATTGGAATGGCCCCACCGACGTATACGAGAATTAGACCTAAATGCGTATCCACTAGCCCAGTTAAAAGTGCCAAAATGAAAATCGCAATGAGTGCTGCAAAGTTTGGGATCATTTGCAAAATTAAAAACGTCATTAACCCATTTTGGCGTCCAATAAACCGATAACGCGAAAACGAATATGCTGTTAAACTAACTAAAATGACGGAAAAAATCATCGTTAACGTCGAAATTTTTAACGAGTTCCAATACCAAGTGAGATAATCGCTTTGCGATGTATCAAACAACTTCTTATAATGGGCAAGCGTGGCGTTATCTGGAATCATTTTCGACCCTGATAAGCTTTGCCCCGGGTTAAATGACGAGCCAACGACCCAAAGAAGCGGATAGACGATAATGATCGTCATCGCTATAATGACTGCATACGACAACGTCAACCGAATGAGTTTTTGTCTTTTCATATCCATATTACATCATATCCTCTTCTTTAAATGATTTTGTTCTTCTAAACTGCCATAATGCCACAGATACGACAACGAGAGAAAGCAATAACGTAATCGCTGCTGCTTTCGAATATTGCGCAGACGTCATCGTTAAACGATAAATCCACGAAATTAAAATGTCTGTCGCACCTGCATTTTGCCCAGATACCGCAGGGCCGCCACCATTAAACAAGTAAATGATGTTAAAGTTGTTGAAGTTAAACGTATATTGCGTAATTAAAATTGGCGCTGTCGCATACAACACGAGCGGAAGTGTAATTTTCGTAAACTTTTGCCAACTTGAAGCGCCATCGACTGTCGCCGCTTCATACAATTCGTTCGGAATCGCTTGCAATACCCCTGTTGTCATGGCAAAGACGAACGGGAAGCCGAGCCACGTTTGAATGAGGATAAGTGCTACTTTCGTCCAAAACGGATCTGTCATCCATTCAATCGGCCCGATGCCGAGCGATGCTAAAATCGTTTTATTAATCACACCGAACGATTCGTTAAACATACCTGAGAAAACGAGAATCGTTACAAACGCTGGAACGGCCCACGGTAAAATGAAAATCGTCCGAATGATCGCTTTTCCTTTTAAATCTTTTTGGTTCACGATAATGGCTAGGAAAATACCGAGCGCAATTTGTAACGTTGTTGCCCCAAACGTCCAAACGATCGTCCAAGCAAGTACATTAATAAACGTTTTCCGCCAAAGATCGAGCTTCACTAAGTCAATAAAATTTTGAAATCCAACCCAATCAACAAGTTTTGCTGGCGGAGAATGATACAAATCATAGTTTGTAAACGCCAATAACACGACGAAAATAATCGGAAAAATGACGACAAACACAAGTAAAATGAAACCTGGTGAAATCATTAAATATGGAAAGCCGTTGTCCACGAGCGCGCGATATTGCTCACGCAACGAGCTAATTTTCAACCCTAAATCGCGCTTTTGCCCATTTTTATAGGCGTCGCGCAAATTAAACGCATAAAACCCAAGTCCAAATACCGAAATAATAACCGCTAAAATCCCTTCAACAAGCAAGAAAATGGAATGGTCACGTCCGACAACTTCACCGAGCGTAAAGATTCCCCACCATCCCATATTTAATAAATCTTTAAAAACGATAAAAAACGAAGCAGCTAAAATAAAAAATGAGATACCTTTCACGTATTGACGATTATACAGTTGTCCAAATCCCGGAATAAGTGATAAACCGAGGGCAATTTTCCGATGGTTCGATTGATACATTGGTGTTTCCATTGATTTTGTCTCCTTTCTAAACAATGGCGAGGAGCGCACTTGAATGTGAATAACTAAACAAATAAAAGAAAGTTGAAGCAGTACCTCTACAAGAGAGGTACCGCTTATTTCTTACTTGCTTGGATGGTTTGTTTCAATGTTCGTTTTAATTGTTTTTACAGCTTCATCAAGCGCTTGTTTTGGCTCCGCTTTTTGGTTTGCCACAAGTTGAAGTGCTGTCGCCATTGGTCCCCATACTTCTGCCATTTCAGGAATGTTTGGCATTGGAATCGCGTATTGAGATTGGATCGCAACCGCTTTTGCCCCTTCATCTTCTGCGATTAACGGATCGTTAATGAGCGACTTCACAGGCGGAATTTCACGCGTTAACTCGAAACGTTTTTTCGCATTTTCTTCGTTTGTAATAAACTCGATTAGTTTTGTTGCCCATTCAGGATGTTTAGAGAACGCAGATACGTGCCATCCTTTTACACCCATAAATGTTTTCACAGGCTCACCGTTTGGCAATTTCGGCATTGGTGCGACACCGATATCGATGCCTGCATCACGCATACCTTGGAATGCCCACGGACCGTTCATGACAGATGCTGCTTTTCCTTCGTTGAATAAGCCGTCCATCGCTGAACCGCCGTTTTCACCGATAATACCTTTCGGGAACAATTCTTTATACCATTTTTGAATATATTCTGTTCCTTTGACTGCTCCTTCATTATTTAAACCGATGTCGTTGCGATCTAACGCACCGTTATTGTTTTTAAATACGTAACCGCCCATACCAGCGATCACACCGTGTGCAAAATAGAAGTTATCCCAAAGCGCTAAGAAACCGTATTGTTCGCCTTTTGTAAATTCTTTAGAGAATTGATACAACTCATCCATCGTTTCCGGCGCTTTGTCCATTAATTTTTTATTATAAATGAATACAGGAGTTTCTACCGCTTTTGGAAGTCCGTATAACTTTCCATCATACATTTGCGCTGCGATCGAAGATTCTGTAAACGTATCTAATACCGATTGATCGACTTGAATTTCGCGAATAAGTCCTTCTGTAACGAGCTGACCGATTTGGTCATGTGGAACAGTAATGACGTCAGGACCTGTGCCAGCCGGGCCGTCTAAACGCAGTTGATCGCGCTGTTTTGTCGCCATTTCCACTTCTTTGTACTCGACTTTAATACCATACTTTTCTTCGAACGCTTTAATCGCTGGCTCTAACGCCACACCGCGCTTCACGTCTTCCCAAACGACAAGTTTTTCTGGTTTTGGCGGCATGCCGTCTTCTGATACTTCTGTTTTTCCCTCATTTTCATTTTCTTTCGGCTTTGCCTCATCTTGTGGACCACAACCTGCCATCACACCTGCAAGTAATGCAAGCGATGAAAAAATGGATACCGTCTTTTTCATTTCGACCCCTCCTGTGTTTTAAGCAATACGTACAAACGCTTTCATTTTTGCGAAAACGATTGCACAACCTTTATCTTCATTATACAATCATTTTCCGTTTTGACAACTATTTTTTTCATCTTTTTTTGAATGAATGTTGACTTTTTAGTTCCGTTCATTTTACGCTTGACATAAGCAATGTATCCGCTTCCTTCATTCAAAACAGAAAGAGTGTACAAATATGTGATAAAAAGCGCAATCGATTGCGCTTACAGTTGAAAGGAGTGTTTGAAACATGTTAAAAGAAGCGATTTACCACCGTCCAAAAGATGCGTTTGCTTATGCATACGACGAGCGAACGCTACATATTCGTCTGCGGACAAAAAAAGATGATGTCGATATAGTATACTTATTATTTGGTGACCCGTACGTTTGGAAAGACGGCGCATGGCAATTTGACAAACAATCTATGCAAAAAAGCGGTTGTGACGCTTTGTTTGATTATTGGTTTATCGCTGTGCAACCCCCGCATCGCCGCTTGCGCTATGGGTTTGAATTGCACGCAGGAGAAGACGTGCTTATTTATACAGAAAAAGGCTTTTATAAACAAGCACCGACAGACGATACAGCATACTATTTTTGTTTTCCATTTTTAAACCGCATCGACGTGTTTCATGCGCCTAGCTGGGTGAGAGACACCGTTTGGTATCAAATTTTCCCTGAACGGTTCGCTAACGGCAATCCACACTTAAACCCACCAAATACATTGCCATGGGGAAGCGTGGAACCAACGACAACGAGCTTTTTTGGTGGCGATTTTGAAGGCATTATTGAACGATTAGACTATCTTGTCGAACTCGGCATTAACGGCATTTATTTTACACCTATTTTCAAAGCGCCATCGAACCATAAATACGATACGATCGACTATTTCGAAATCGACCCACAATTTGGCGACAAACAAACATTTAAACGGCTCGTTGAAGCATGCCATGCAAAAGGCATCCGCGTCATGCTTGATGCAGTATTTAACCATAGCGGCTATTATTTCGCCCCGTTTCAAGACGTATTAAAAAACGGCGCGAAATCACGCTATAAAGATTGGTTCCACATTCGTGAATTCCCGCTTCAAACGGGACCGATTCCAAATTACGATACGTTTGCGTTTGTGCCAGAGATGCCCAAATTAAATACAGAAAACCCGGAAGTGAAACAATATTTATTAGATGTCGCGACATATTGGATTCGCGAATTTGACATTGACGGCTGGCGTTTAGACGTTGCGAATGAAGTCGATCACCAATTTTGGCGCGAGTTTCGTCAAGCGGTAAAAGCGATCAAACCGGACATTTATATTCTCGGGGAAATTTGGCATGATGCAATGCCGTGGCTTCGCGGAGATCAATTTGATGCGGTTATGAACTATCCGTTTACAAACGGGGCGCTCAACTACTTTGCGAAAGAAAACGTAAAAGCGAGCGAATTTGCTCATACGATCGTGAACGTGTTGCATAACTATCCGAACAACGTAAATGAAGTGGCGTTTAACTTGCTCGGTAGCCACGATACACCGCGCATATTAACCCAATGCGGTGAACGAAAAGAAAAAGTGAAACTCATGTTTACGTTCCAGCTTTCTTTCAGTGGATCACCGTGCATTTATTATGGGGATGAAATCGGCTTAACAGGTGGGCAAGACCCGCTTTGCCGAAAATGTATGGTATGGGAAAAAGAAAAGCAAGACCGCGATATATTCGCGCACGTACAGACGCTTATTTCATTACGCAAACAATATCGCGCCTTGCGTTTTGGAGAATTTCATATGTTAGAAACAAACGACACAACAAATCATATCGCTTACGTGAAAACGTACGATGATGAAACGATCGTTTGCGTGTTAAACAATGCAGACACATCGCTGACATGGACCGTTCCATTTTCACTGAAAGACAAAACGGTCATCAACCTTTGGACAAACGAATGCATGAGTGAACAAACGATAAATATTGAACCATACGGGTTTCTCATGCTGCTTGTACAGCCTACGTCCGCTGTATAAAACGACGATATTCGCTCGGTGTCATCCCTTCCATTTTTTTAAATACGCGCGAAAAATATGCGCCATCTTCAAATCCGACTTGTTTTGCAATCGCCGCGACCGTTTCATTCGTCGCGGCTAATTTTTTCTTCGCTACTTTCAATCGATAATCGTTTACATATTGCAGCGCACTCATTCCGATCGTTTTTTGCATACAGCGCGAAATGTAGTCCGGATGAAGTCGGAGGGCATAAGCAAGATGCTCCATTTCAAACGGTTCATCATAATGACGATGAATATATTCCATCGCCTCCCTACACACATGTTCAGCGGCTGATGGAATATGGAGCGTTTGTTTTTGCAGTTGAACGATCCACTGTGCAAATAACAACTGTTGCGACAGCGAATGATCAGGTGTTTGCTGTTCATGTACGATATGTTGAAGCATCGTTTCCATTCCTGTTTGATTCAACTTCCCATATTGCGGAATGAATAAACGATATTGCGCATAATCGACATATGTAGCCTCTCTCTCAATAATATCGCTCCATCCGTACGGCTGTTTTTCAACACGCTCGTATTGTGGTGCAGAAAAATGAACCCAAATAAAATATGTATCTTCATCACAAGGCTCATGTCCATAATGTTCAAAGCCCGGACATAAAATGACGTATTCCCCCTCACGAACAGCAAACGTTTCTTGTTGTTCTGTCATATATAACGTCCCTTTTTGTACATACAGTAAATCAAATACGGAAAATGTACGCCGAAAATGTTTCATTCCTTTTTGAAAAACCGCCTCTCCCCCTTTAATAAAAACAGGAAACGGTGGTACGGAAAACGATATATACATACAATCTCCCCTTTAAGTCGGAAATGTACAAAAGTCATCGCCTTTTTCTCTTTTCACTATTATATACAATCCATTAAACTAAAAACAGTTTGCAAGTCGGAAATCGTAAAGGGGTTGTCTTGTTTGGCAAAAAAGCTTTCTTTATTTGCGCTCACATGGCCCATTTTTATTGAATTGATGCTTCATATGTTGACGGGCAATGCCGATACGTTTATGCTCAGTCAATATGCTGATGAAGCGGTGGCGGCTGTCGGTGTTGCGAATCAACTATTGTTTATGGTCGTTGTCATGTTTGGTTTTATCGCGACCGGCACATCGATTTTAATTGCGCAATATGCTGGAGCAAATGATGAAAAAACAGCTTCCTATATTGGGGCGACTTCCATTTGGGCGAATTTGTTATTTGGCGTCATATTAAGCATTGCGCTTTGGGCAGGAAGCGATCGTTTACTTCAACTAATGAACGTTCCACACGAGTTGATGGCTGATGCGCGTGCTTATTTATGGATTGTTGGTGGCTTTTCGTTTGTGCAAGCGCTTATTATGACGCTTGGCGCCATTTTACGTAGCTACGGTTTTACACGCGATATGATGAATATTACAATTGGGGTGAACATATTAAACATCATCGGCAACTATTTCGTGTTGTTCGGACCGTTCGGCTTACCGGTTTTAGGTGTTGAAGGGGTCGCTTGGTCAACAACGATTAGCCGTATCATCGGGCTTGTCATTGGATTTTTGCTCATCATGAAACGTCTCCCGCACCCTCTCCCGCTTTTATCGAAAGAGGCGTTTGCATTTAGTTACATCAAACAATTATTAAAAATTGGCATCCCATCGGCTGGCGAGCATGTCGCTTACAATACGTCACAACTTGCCATCACCTATTTCATTACAATGCTCGGCACTGAGGCGTTAACGACGAGAGTATACACACAAAACATCATGATGTTTATTTTTTTATTTAGCGTCGCCATTGGGCAAGGGACGCAAATCATCATCGGTCATCTCGTTGGGGCAGAACGCTTTCATGAAGCGTATACCCGTTGCTTACGAAGTTTGCGTCTTGCAGTCATCATTTCGTTTACGATAGCAGCGTTGTTTTCCGTTTTTTCTGATCAACTGTTTTCCATTTTCACAAGTAACAAACAGATGATTGAAACAGGCGGAACGCTCATTTTACTTACGATGCTTCTTGAACCAGGGCGTTCGTTTAATCTCGTCATCATTAACTCTTTACGCGCGGCCGGCGATGTGAAATTTCCCGTCTATATCGGCATCGCTTCAATGTGGGGGGTGAGCGTTCCGCTTGCTTATGTGCTTGGCATTTCGCTCGATCTCGGCTTAGTCGGTATCTGGCTCGCGTTTACTGCGGACGAATGGTTACGTGGCTTGCTCGTCTATTGGCGTTGGAAATCAAACGTATGGCGCACAAAATCGTTCGTCAAAAAGGAAGCGACAGCTTAGCACCGAGCAAATGGTTCGCGACATTTTGTCCGCTAATGACAACCATCGGCGACCCGCCTCCTGGGTGGGTCGTCCCGCCAACAAAATATAACCCTTTCACCTGCCGACATGCGTTCGACGGACGTAAAAACGTATCCCGACGTCGATTGGACGCCATCCCATATAACGCCCCGCGATATGCGCCAAACTGTTCCGCCATATGAAGCGGAGTGATCACTTGTTCGACATCTGGTACAATGTCCAACCCATATGCCCGAAGCCTTTCATACACGAGCTGCTTATATGCTTGTTCATCGACTTGCATACGCCCATCTTTCGTAAGCGGCGGAGCATTCACTAGCACGAACAACGATGTACCATCGGTTGTAAACGGCGGAGCGCAAACGTATATTGTCGGATGTTCGCTATACCGTCCGGCAAATAGATGTTCAAACTCTTGTTTATAATTCGCCGAAAAGAAAACGTTGTGATGAGCTAAATCATCCCATGTTTGTTTTGTACCAACTAACATGACAAATGCAGAAATGGACGGCTCAGCTCGTTCATACGAACGATCGTGAGGATCAACAAGCTCTCGATATGCCCGCAACAAATCGGCATTCATAATGACGACGTCCGCTTCCACCTTTTCCCCATCTTCAAGCTCGACTCCTTTTACCGTACCGTTTTTTACAATGACGCGTTTGACCGCCCGATTCGTATGTAACGTTGCCCCTGCTCGTTTCACAAGCATCGCAAACGTATGGGCAATTCGGGCGTTTCCTCCTTCCACATAATATACCCCGTCAACCATTTCTAAATAGGCGATCATCGCAAACGTCGCTGGCGCCATATACGGTGATGAACCAATATACGTCGCATAACGGTCGTACGCTTGAATGACATGTTCATTTGTAAAATAGCGGCTAAAAAAAGAATGAAGCGTCTCAAACGGACGAGCAGACAAAAGAGCAAGCGCAAGCGATGGCGACATATAATCAACAAACGAGCGAAACATGCGCGGAAAAAAGTACGTTTTCGCGAGTTTATACAGCCGCTCCACTTCGCGAATAAAATCGTCGTATCGCAACGCCCCGATGCGATCAATACGCGCAAGCTGCTCTTTCATATAGTCGCGATCGCTTGACAGAAAAAACGTTGTGCCGTCTTCGTACACGTTTTTCGTATGGACAGCCAATTTCCGAAACGTCATGTAATCTTCAAGGCGCTCACCTGTTTGCTCAATGACGTGGCGAAACACAAACGGCATCGTAATCGTATTCGGCCCAAAATCAAAATAATAGTCGCCAAGTTGAACGGGCATTAACTTCCCGCCAAAATGGCGATTTTTTTCAAATAACTGCACATCCACACCGCGATGGGCGAGCGTCACAGCGGCAGACAACCCACCGAGCCCACCGCCAATAATGACGACTTTTTTCACGTGTACGTCCTCCCTTTCCATTCATAACGTTTCGCGCGCATCGATGCATACATTAATGCGATAAACGCTCCTGCACTTATCGGCATCCAATAACACGTCGAAATCGAACGCTCTGTCTTCCATTCGACATACGCTTTTTGAGCAATAACGATGATGAGCGGCAGCGCATACGTTATCCCATACATCAACGCTAGCGGAGCAACAATGAGCGGTGCGACGTAAAATAGTCCGTAAAACATCGTGAACATCAAAACAAAAAACGGCGAGCGATTTAACCCGACATATACATTTTTTAAAAAACCTTCCCATACTTCTTTATTCGTTTCATACATATAGCAAACGACATCAGTGCTTACGTTCGCAAGGATGACACGATACCGATGTTCTTTCATTTTGCGGGCAATCATCACATCTTCAACGAGCTCACTTTTTACAGACGCATGCCCACCGATCGCTTCATACGCCGCGCGTTCGAAAAACAAACATGCTCCGTGCGCTGCGGTCGCCGAACGCATATGCGTATAATTCGCTAAAAATAACGGCAAATGAAACAAAATAAAAAAATGTTGCAACGGCACGAGCCATTTGCCTATCAGTGGAAGCGACGACGGATGAAACGACGGAAAACCCGTCACTAATTTCGCATCATACGCAGTGGCGACCGCCAACAATTTTTCAATGACTGCAGGCTTTAACTCGACATCCGCATCAATAAAAAACAAATACGCCCCTTTCGCCTCCTTCGCCAGTTGATGACACGCATGCACTTTCCCTACCCAACCGTTAGGAAGAGGCTTCCCTTGCCATATTTGAAAACGATCGTCCTCTTTCGTTTCTTTCAACAATAACTCATACGTGCGATCAGTCGATTGGTCATCAAGAAGCAAAAATTCGACTGACTCATACGTCAACTGCTTTAACGAACGAACGAGACGGACAACATTCCGCTCTTCATTGCGAAGAGGAACGAGGACACTGACAAGCGGGCGAGCGACGATTTGTGGACGTTTCGGAAGCGAAATAAGAAACAAAGCGTTAAAAACGGTCCAAATGAAAAAACTTACCCACACCCCGATCATAACGCCCCTCCGTTCCAACGTGTAAACGATTGAAGCTGTTCACTCACAACCAACCTCTTCACTTCATCTAGTTGTGCGGTGCAAATGCGTTCGAGTTCAGCCGTTTTTTCCTTCCGATCGCTTCCTGTCATATGAGCCACCCATAACGGCTCGCCAATATGAATAAACCATTCCGGCTTACGATGGTGACGAAAACTATGATAAAACGCAAGCGGTATGATCGGCACGTTCGCTCGTTCCGCTACATATATGGCCCCTGTAAAAAACTGAAGTGGACGTTTTTCAATATGTTGTTCTTCCCCTTGTGGAAACATCCAAACGCTGTTTCCATCGCACAATAACGAAACGGCGTAGTCAAGCGACTTCATTATTTCTTTTCGTTTCGTCCGATCAATCGAAAAACCGCCAAGCTTACGAAAAAACGGATATTGTTTTAACCCTTCTTCACTCATCATCGCATAACTATTTTGTTGAAACAGAAAACGGCTCAATTGAAAGGCGATTAGCCCATCCCACCATGAACTATGATTCGCGACATATAATGCGGGTGTGCGCACGATGCGTCCACGCACATATAGCCGATGAAACGACGTGCGCAACAACCATGCGTTGTAAAGGGAAAACATCCATGCAAACGAACGACTTTTTTTCGCTTTAATCATGCCGACCGTCTCCATTTCCAAAAAATAAACGTCGCAAGCGATAACCCAAGCAAAAAAGCAACGTACAATTGTTCTAGTAACGCAAGAAATAAAAACATCGCGTCAAGAAGAAAAAAAAGAGAAATCGCTCTCCTTTCTAAACTTGCCTTGCGTGCGGGAAGAACGAACAATAAACGATGAATGACAAACGCAACAACAAACCACCCAGCAAAATTTTGAAGCGGAACGTTATAATATATGCTCGTTCCTTCCCAAAGCCAATATTGTTTCGCAACATATGCGACCGGGTCAATCACTAAATCTAATACAACCGCCAAAGATGCGCCAACAACGGAAGCAACAATAGGTCTCATTGGCGGAACGAAACGTAACGCGAGCGCATGCGTACAACCGATCACAGCAAGCCAAGCAAAGCCGATCGCTATTGGAACACCAAATATGGTCATACCAAATTGATTCGTATAATCATATGAGCCAAAAATGAGACTATACGTCGCCCCAACATACTCGACCGCCATCGTACCAATGAAGATCGCAATTGTTGCGATGATCCCCCGTCGACCGTACCTTTCAATTAAAAATAATGCACCAATCATTCCAGCAAGCATTAAAAAAACAACGTTCGCCCATTCTAACCACGGCGGTAGAAGATGAAAACCGACGAGCACAAGTCCGCATCCATACCAAATGAGAAAAAGGCGGTATAAGCGCTCACCCCACTTCAACGTTTTCGCCCCCAATTTGTTGGAGCAACGCTTTTTTTCGTTCTTCCGACACAAACGCCCGCTTCGCAAATACGTCATATTGTTGCTCACGAACAACATGTAAAATGCTTTTGTACATCAATGTCGCTCCCCGTACGGCAAAACGTGCTGAAAGTGGATAAAGCGAAAATGCCGCTTCGGCATACGTATATTTCTCTTCTGCCTTTTGTGCAATATGTTCCCATAAATCGATAAATGCGTTCGTCACCCGACCAAAAGCGATATCTTGTTCACTTACCCCATACACGCTCATCCATTCACGCGGTAAATAAATACGACCACGCGCTATATCTTCTCCGACGTCGCGCAAAATGTTCGTCAGTTGCATCGCTTCTCCAAGCGCGATGGCGCTTTCTTTTAGCTGCTCGCGACGATGCGGCGCTAAAATCGGCAATAACATTAAGCCAACGGTGCTTGCGACACAATAACAATAGCGCAACAACTGGGAAAACGTATCATAACGATGAACAGTCAAATCCATTTTTTGTCCTTCAATCATATGTGAAAACGGTTCAGCGTCCATATCATAGCGGGAAAATACGTCGCGAAGCGCTACCCACATAAAGTCATTTTCTGTATATCCACCTAAAAACGATTCCCATTGTTTTTCAAACTGTCGTAGTTGTTGATGTGGCTGTGTTCCTTCATCAACAATATCATCGACGCGACGACAAAATGCGTAAATCGCCCAAATCGCATTACGATCATGTAACGGTAAAACGGAAAATGCCCGATAAAACGTTTTCGAATGATGTGCCGTCACCGCTTCACATTGCGCATACGCTTGCCTGATATTCATCATTCTCCACTCCAATCACGCGATATTTGTTGTGCACATAACTTTGCCCCTTGCATAACAACCGGCACTCCGCCACCGGGATGAATCGACGCACCAACGCCATATACGTTTTCGTAACGTGTCGACTTCACTTGTGGGCGAAATGGACCGGATTGAAATAACGTCGGTGCGATCCCAAACATGCCGCCATCATACAACCCTTCTCTGTGCGCATCAAGCGGCGTACGCACGTGCATCCACTCGATCGCCTGTTTGACATTCGGAAACGCCCGTTTTTCTACTTCATCGACGATGCGGGTGGTCCAACGATCTTGTTTCATCCAATCGATATGCCGTCCAGCTGGTACAGGAATTAACACATATAGCACACTTTTTCCTTCAGGTGCGAGCTTACGATCGACCGCTGACGGATAAAACGTATAAAATGACGGATCTTGCGGAACGACTTTGCGATCAAATACATCGCCCATATGTTGTTGAAAATCATGGGGTAAAAAAAATTGATGAATTGGTGCATCGTACGTTTTCCGAAGCCCCATATAAAGCAGTACACAGCTCGATGAAGGGATCCATCTTCTTTTTTTCGTCATCATCGTCGGCTCATCGGTATTCATAACAAATGCATCAAAACGATGCTTTTCTCCTTTCGCATAAAGCGCCTCAACAGTGGAGCCGTTCACTTCATACTGCTCAACTTTCGTTTGCAGTCGGACGGTGACACCCGCTTCTTCTAGCTTTCTTGCAAGTAAAGAAACGAGACTTGCGTAGCCACCTTTTACGTAATACACGCCGTGCGCATGCTCGCTAAACGGAACGAGCGAGTAAAGCGATGGCGTTGTATACGGATTGCCGCCAATATATAACGTTTGTAACGAATAAGCAAGCTGCAACCGTTCATCGTGAAAATAACGCGCCATGCTCGTTTTCACAGATTGATAGGCGCGCATGCGCGAAAAAAGCGCCATCGTTTCTTTCGTGAAAAACGTTTGTTTCTTTATAAATGACTTCGTTAAAATGAGCTCATCGCCTTTTGCAAAATATTCCCTCATCTCATTCATAAAACGTTGAAATCCTTTTTCTTCTCCAGGAAACAGGCGAGCAATTTCTTGTTTTTGTCTTTCTACATCCGCGTACTTTGTATACGATACGCCGTCTGAAAAATGAATCGTATACATCGGATCGCAGCGAACAAGCTCGTATTCATCTTCTGTTATACCAACATCGGAAAGGAAGGTGCGCAGCTTCTCTGGCAATAATACAATCGTTGGACCAGCATCGATGCGAAACCCGTCTCGCTCAATAAACGAAAGCCGTCCACCAAGTCGATCGTTTTGTTCAAAGATCGTCACATGCGCGCCGCGTTTCGCTAGCCATAACGCCGTCATCATTCCACCAATTCCGCCACCGACAACGGCAATGTTCATCACGCTTCCCTCCGTTTCGGCAAAGCGCCAACAGGAATAAGCGGTTGACGATGAGCGTGCAATATGCCGTTTGCGGTAATGCGAGCCGATTCAAAAATCGTCGGCAAACCGCTTCCCGGATGCGTCCCACCACCGACAAGCCAGCAATGCTCTAACTCTTCAAATTCGTTATGTGGACGAAACACCATCATTTGCGACAACTGATGCCCTAAGTTAAATGTCGCCCCTTCGTAAACGAACATGTCATGTTGCCAATCATGTGGGGTAATGATTTTTTCATATTCAATATGTTGTTCCATACGCCCCCATCCTAACTTTTTCGCGAGCGTATCCCATAGTTTTTGGCGAAACGGTTCTTTCTCTGTTTCCCAATCAATTCCGCTCGTATTGTTCGGTACAGGGGCTAAAATGTAAAGCGCACTTTTTCCTTTTGGTGCGACTGTCTCATCTGTGACGATCGCATTTTGTACGTAAATCGATGGATCGTGCGGAATCGTTTTTTCTTTCGTAATTTCATCGACATTTCGCTTATAATCATCCGCAAATATAATCGTATGATGGGCAAGATCCACCGGCTTGTTTATCCCGACATACATCATAAACGTTGAACATGAATATTTCTTTTGTTGCAATTTTTCTTTGCGATATTTGTTTAATACCCCATCATCAACGAGATTTGTCATCGCATAAGCAAAATCCGCATTCATAATGACTTCATCAGCCGCCACTTTTTCACCGTTTTCTAATATGACGCCTTTCACCGTACGGCCATCAAGCCAAAGCTTTTTTACCCCTGTGTTGACATGTACGCGCCCCCCATATTCTGCAACGATGCGCGCCATCGCTTTCGGAATTTCGTTTAATCCACCGATGACGTGATAAATGCCGTACGCATGTTCCATATACGATAAAATGGAAAACGCACCCGGACATTCCCACGGGGACATCCCTAAATATTTCGCTTGAAACGTAAATGCTAAACGAAGGCGCTCATCATGAAAATATCGACTTAATATGTCGTATAGCGACTGCGATAACGTCAATTGCGGCAACGCTTTTAATACCGTCGGTCGCAAATAATGGTATAATCTGTCCATTTTCCTTTGCAAAATGGGTGCAAGCGCCTGCAACTTCCGCTCGTTTTCATTCATAAACCGCTCATAACCATCTTCGTCCCCTGGAAATAGCGCAGCAATTTGTTCTTTCATTCGCTGCCGATCCATCGTCATCGCTAACTTCACATCAGGAAAAATAAGTTCATACATCGGATTTAATTCAACTAGTTTCACGTAGTCATGTATGTTTCTTCCTGCGGCTGTAAATAGTTCTTCAATAATATGAGGCATGCTTAAAAACGTCGGACCGATGTCAAAGCGATACGGTCCCAGCTCGAATCGTCCATTTCGCCCGCCTACGTACGATTGTTTTTCGAATACGGAAACGTCATATCCTTTCGCGGCAAGCAACATCGCCGCCGCAAGCCCACCAGGTCCCGCCCCAACGACAACAATTTTTTTCACGTTATCCACTCCATTAAACAAAAGTTATACAAATATTATACAAGATAATAAAGAAACAAGAAAGAAAAAAGACAGCCATTTTTAGCTGTCTTTTAAATGAATGTTGTAATGCTCAAACCATTCATGAAATTGAATGAAATACGCTAAAAGTTGCGGACCAGACATGAGTTGACCAAACCATGGGATGCGAAACGAGTTTCCTTTTGTCTCAACTAATTGTTTTAACTTCTTTTCATCAAACAATTCGTACAAAACGGATGAACGATTTGTTAAAATCGTCCCTAACCGTTCAGCAACGATGTCGGTATAACGCGGATGATGCGTTTTTGGATACGGACTTTTTTTCCGATACAAAACGTCATTTGGCAAAATCCCTTCCAACGCTTTACGTAAAATGCCTTTTTCACGATTGTTATGCATTTTCATCTCCCACGGAATGTTCCATACATACTCGACGAGGCGATGATCGGCAAACGGCACGCGCACTTCTAAACTTGCCGCCATGCTCATTCGGTCTTTTCGATCTAAAAGCGTCGTCATAAACCAAACCATATTTAAATAAAATAATTCGCGGCGGCGCGCTTCTTCTGCGCTTTCTCCGTCTGCGTGAGGAACTTCACGAAGCGTTTGTTTATAACGCATATGCGCATACTCATGAAGTGGCAGTTTTTCGCGCCACGTTTCATGTAAAAGATCGAACCGTTCATTTAACGACCGCATCCACGGAAATCCGTCACGCTCGAAGTCTTCTTTTCTATGAAACCACGGGTAGCCTCCGAAAATTTCGTCGGCACATTCACCCGACAAACTAACAACAAACTGTTGCTTTATTTGACGACAAAACCAGAGAAGTGATGAATCAATATCCGCCATCCCCGGTAAGTCGCGTGCCATCACCGCCGCTTGCAATTCATCAGCTAACTGTTGTTGCGAAATGACACACGTATGATGGACGGTTTGAAACGCATCGGTCATTTGCTTAATCCACGGCCCGTCGCTATTCGGTTGAAATGCGTTGGCTGTAAAATATTGTTCGTTTTCTTCGTAATCAATCGAATACGTATGAAGCGGTCCTTTTCCTTCTCGTTCAAACGCCTGCGCCGCAATCGCTGTAATGGCGCTTGAGTCAACGCCACCTGACAAAAACGTACACACCGGAACATCTGACACAAGTTGACGTGTAATCGCATCAATGAGCAATGTTCGAATATGCTCGACCGTTTCATCAAATGAATGGACATGCGGTACGCTTTGTACGTTCCAATAGCGCCATTGATGCACGCCACGCTCAGCAACGATCATCGCATGGGCCGGTCGCAGTTCATAAATCGTTCGAAATACGCCATGTCCCGGAGTGCGCGACGGGCCAAGCGCTAAAATTTCGCATAAACTTTCGCGATCAATTTCTGCTCGAACGTTTGGATGCGCTAAAATCGCTTTAATTTCCGAAGCGAATAAAAACTCTCCTTGTTCATGACGATAAAAGAGCGGTTTGACACCTAGACGATCGCGCGCTAAAAATAGCTGCTTTCGTTCACCATCCCACACCGCAAATGCAAAAATGCCATTGAAATGATCGACGCATTGTTCGCGCCATTCCATATATGCGGTAAGCAACACCTCTGTATCCGAATGTCCTTGAAACGTATATCCTTTTTTCAATAACTGCTTACGAATATCTTCCGTATTATACAGTTCGCCATTATAACAAATCGTATAATCATAGCCGTTTTTCGTTCGCGTCATCGGTTGAACGCCACCTGCTGGATCGACAACGACAAGCCGCTTATGTCCAAATGCAACATGATCATCAAGCCAAACGTTCGTATCATCCGGCCCTCGGAAAGAGAGCGTATTGGCCATCTTGAGCACCGTTTCTTTCTCTTGATGTAAACGACGTCCAAAATGAACCCATCCGGTAATTCCGCACACGTCAATCATTCCCTTCTGTTGTGAACAAGTATGAAGCATGCTTTTATTTTATGCATCGTTTATATAAATGATGAGTTGTCTATAATGGCGTACGGAGGGAATTGACATAAAAGGAGGGAAACGAATGGATCGCCTTACAACATTGCGCACACAAAAACGTGCTTACATCTATGGTGTTGTTGAACAAGTAAATGGCGAATGGGTGTTTTTTGATGAAGATGATGAAGCGCATGAGTTCATCAGTTTGCCTGAAGAAGTGGAATTGTTTCGCTTCGGTCAATGGGTGAAAGGATGGCTCGGAGAACATGGAGACATATATATGTCGGAACGTTATACATTAAAAAACGGTGATCGTCTTCGCTACATGAAACCGTTGTCGCACGCATACGAACAATGGCTTGCTCAGCTACCCGATCACGCGTTTTTCCATTTCATTCATTTAATTAACGAATGGAATTTTTCCGTATATGACTGTTTGTATTGTTATAACTATATGTTATTTGCTGAAAAAGGGGTTAATTTTTTAATGTTCGACAACTCGCTCGACATGTGTAACGTCCAACATTATTTTGACGGGAAACAAAACCGTTTCGAACTAACGTTGCAAACAGGAAAAAAAATGATTGGCGTACAACTCGATCATTGAATCATCGATTGGCTTCCCTGCAATACTTGTTGTTCAAACTGTTCGGCCGGAAGTGGTTTAAAAATGGCGTATCCTTGCGCATAATGACATTTTAATCGTTTCAACAATTTCATTTGTTCAGCCGTTTCGACACCTTCTGCGACAACTTTTAAGCGCAAACCGTGCCCCATCGTAATAATCGATTTGACGATCGCAATATCTGAGCGATCTTTATGAAGCTGATAAATAAACGATCGGTCAATTTTTAACGTGTTAATCGGCAAATCTTTTAAGTAACTCAGCGATGAATAGCCTGTGCCAAAATCATCAATCGACACGTGTACGCCAAGCTGTTGCAGTTTTTTCATGACGTGGATGCTGTAATACATATTGCGCAACATCGAACTTTCTGTTAATTCTAAATGCAAACAATGCGCAGGCAGTTGCGATTGCTTGAGCGCTTGTTGGACGTCTTCAAAAAACGTCGGATGCTGAAATTGCGTTGCTGAGACGTTGACAGAAATCATTAACGAATCAAAGCCGAGATCGTGCCATTTTTTCGTTTGCATGCACGCTTCTGTTAACACCCAGCGCCCGAGGTCATGGATGAAACCAATTTCTTCCGCAATCGGAATAAACTCAAGTGGAGAAACAAGACCGATTTTCGGATGTTTCCAACGTAACAACGCTTCGCTCCCAATAATTTTCCCAGACATTAAATCGAGAAGCGGTTGATAAACGAGAAAACATTCATTTTTGTCGAGCGCTTTTCGTAAATATCGTTCCAACTCGACGCGATGCATGACTTGTTCATTCATTTTTGTCGCGTACAATTTCACATTGTTGCCGCCGTTTTGTTTCGCTCGATTGACCGCTGTATCTGCATTTTTTAATAGCGACTGCGCATCTACACCATCTGTTGGATAAAAACTGACACCGACGCTTGCAGTTAAAAAAAACTCTTTTTCTTCGTATACAATCGGTAAAGCAATATGTTGGAGCAATGTTTTCGTCCATTCGACGACCGTTTGCACGTCCGTTTGTTTTGTCAACAATAAGCTAAACTTATCTCCCCCAAAACGACCGAAATGCGCGCCAGATGGCAATATGTTTTTTATTCGCTCCGCCATTTGCTTTAATATTTCATCTCCTCCGTAATGACCGATCGTATCGTTCACGATTTTGAATCGATCCATATCAATAAACAATACTGCAAGGGAATCCCCTTTTTCTTTCGCTTTGTCAATTGCGCTTTTCACCATGTTTGTAAATTGCAGTCGATTCGGTAGCCCCGTGTCAATATCGTGATATGCAATATATTTGATATGTTCTTCCGCGCGCTTTTGTTCAGTAATGTCACGTCCGATGCCGTAAATACCAACCTTGTTTCCGTCAACGATAATCGGAACGTTTTTAATTTGGAATAAATATACCTCTCCTGATTTCGCTGGAATTTCTAAATTGTATTGTTGCACCTTCCCTTTTAGTGCACGATAAAAATAGCGACGTACGCGCGGAATGTCTTCTTTTTTAATGTAATCAAGCGAGTTTGTGTGCAAAATTTCGTCTGCTTTATACCCAAATACTCGTTCAAATGCAGGATTGACACTTGTGAAATTACCTTCTAAATCAGTGGAATATACAATGTCTGGATTGTGTTCAAATAAGGAGCGGTAATATTGTTCAGATATTTTCATTTTTTGACGCATCTCGTCTAAATCCGCTCGACATTCGTCAAAAACGAGGGCACAGATGACTGCTATTTCCGATGCATCCCCAATCATCGGAAACAACTTTGCTTGGGGTAAATGATGTTGCACGTATTGTTCGACTTGCATGCGAAACGAAGGAGAGAGCGAAGAAACGAAAATCGTTAGTTGGTCATACTCATATAAACGATAGTCACTTACCCACCGTTCCCAATCCGCAAACGTGTTGCAAACTGTTTGAAATAATTTCATCCCCTTTTTCCCACTCTTTCTTTCTCTTTATAATATTTTTTCAATTATTAATCAATTTGTATTATAGCACATTTCCATATGATAGAAAAAGAAAAAAGTTGGCGAATATGCCAACTTTACGAAAAGAATGAAAAACCAAACGGCAATTTAAAGCCAAGGTATAGCACAACGACGAACGCTACGATGAACTGAAGCCAAAGAACATTCGTATTTTTCCCTTTTGCTGTCCGAACGAGAATCATTTCCATCGTTCCGATGACCCATAAGCCGACAATCACTTTGACGATATACAGAAACGGAAATGAGGACATGCTATGTAAAATCCATGCGCCTGTCGCAATAATCAAAATGTAAAACAGGCGCAACAACATGTGTACCATTTTTGTTTTTTCATGCCCCCTAGCTTGAAAAGAGATCGCAACGACAAATAAAATGAGCGCAACGACCCACGTTGTAATATGTGCATGTGTCATAACCATGCTCCTTTCCTTCTCAAATTCATATATGCCTATGATAGCACGCCTGTATATGAATTGAAAAAGAAAACGCTCTCCTTTTCTATTTACTTTCTATATGCACTTCAAGTATGTTATATATGTGACTATCGAAATAGGAGGGATTGACGTGAAAACAGCACAAATTATCGAACTAACAGAAAAATACGGAGCAAATAACTATCATCCACTCCCAGTCGTCTTATCAAAAGGCGAAGGTGTATGGGTAGAAGACCCAGAAGGTAATCGTTATATGGATATGTTAAGCGCTTACTCAGCGGTCAACCAAGGACATCGCCATCCGCGCATCGTACAAGCGCTTATTGAACAAGCTAATAAAATTACATTAACATCGCGCGCATTCCATAACGACCAGCTCGGTCCATGGTATGAAAAAGTGGCAAAATTAACAAAAAAAGAGATGGTTTTACCGATGAACACAGGGGCAGAAGCGGTCGAAACAGCTGTGAAAGCAGCGCGGCGCTGGGCATATGACGTCAAAGGCGTTCCTGCTGATCAAGCGGAAATTATCGTTTGTGAAGATAACTTCCACGGTCGGACGATGACAGCAGTGTCGATGTCATCGAACCCAGAATATAAACGTGGATTCGGTCCGATGCTTCCGGGCATTAAAGTCATTCCGTTCGGTGATGTCGAAGCGCTCAAACAAGCGATCACTCCAAATACAGCCGCGTTTATTTTTGAGCCAATTCAAGGGGAAGCAGGCATTAACATTCCACCAGAAGGATTTTTAAAAGCCGCATATGACGTATGTAAACAACATAACGTGTTATACATTGCCGACGAAATTCAATCCGGGCTTGGTCGCTCTGGTAAAATGTTTGCATGCGATTGGGAAGAAATTGAACCAGATATGTACATTCTCGGTAAGGCGCTCGGTGGTGGCGTATTCCCAATTTCATGCGTAGCCGCAAATCGCGACATCCTTGGCGTATTCAATCCAGGCTCGCACGGATCGACATTCGGTGGCAATCCGCTCGCTTGCGCCGTTTCGATCGCTGCGCTTGATGTCATCATCGAGGAAAAATTACCAGAGCGTTCATTTGAGCTCGGTCAATATTTCCAAGAAAAATTGCGCGAAATCAACCATCCAGACATTAAAGAAGTGCGCGGCAGAGGGTTGTTTATCGGCGTTGAATTACACGTCCCAGCGCGTCCATATTGTGAAAAACTGCAACAAGAAGGGCTATTATGTAAAGAAACGCACGATACGGTTATTCGCTTTGCCCCTCCGCTCGTCATTACAAAAGAAGAGCTCGACTGGGCGATTGAAAAAGTGAAAAAAGTATTTGAACAGTAAAAAGCTGGGGCATCCCAGCTTTTTATTTGACTACATTTCGTAACGTTCCAATTTGCTCAATTGTAATTTCAATCACATCCCCCGACTGTAAAAAGCGCGGCGGATTCATTCCTTTTCCAACACCAGCTGGCGTTCCTGTCGCAATCACATCCCCCGGCTCTAACGTCATCCCTTTCGACAACGTCGCAATGATTGTTGGAATATCGAAAATAAATTGCGCTGTCGTTGCCGATTGTCTCACTTCACCATTTACTTTCGTTTCAATATGTAACGCATGCGGCTCAGCAATTGCCGACCGATGAACGATCCACGGTCCCATCGGACATGACGTATCTAAGCTTTTACCAAGTAAATATTGTTTATGTCGTTCTTGTAAATCGCGCGCCGTCACATCGTTTACAATCGTATAACCAAATACGTAATCGAGCGCCTGTTCTTTCGGGATCGCTTTTCCCTTCTTCCCAATCACAATCGCAAGCTCCCCTTCATAATCTAATTGATCGGTTACATCCGCATGGCGTAAAATCGTTCCCTCATGCCCGATCACTGTCGTTGGCGCTTTCGAAAATACAATGATATTTTCACGATCTGCTTCGCCACCCATTTCTTGTGCATGATCGGCATAATTTTTTCCGATACAAAAAATATTTTTTGTCGGGCGTGGAATCGGCGCAAGCAGTTGAACATCACGAAGCTCATACGTCCACTCTGGTCGCACACGTTCAAGCACACGTTGCACTTTTTCAATAAACGATTCACCAAGTTCGATGCATTCGATCATCGTATGCGGTATCGTTTCATCTGCTTTCGATAAATGAACGACTTTCTTCCCATGAACAACCCCTACAAACACATCCGATCCGGCGTGCGCTGTAACAAACTTCATGTTCTCATCCCCTCTTTTGTATGATCGAACATCATTATGTTCTCTTTTTCATAGCTAAACTCCTTTGAAAAAAAATCATTTTTCAACACATTATCCTATTTCCTTTTTCTTTATAATATGTATAATAGTTTATACACGCAGTCATTTACAGACTGTTTACGAAAATGAAAAATGTTGGTGAATCTTATGTCTCTTTCCCTCATCGAAAAGAAAAGACGACAATTAATTGAATTGGCGCAAATGTACGGTTTTTCTGCGAAGGAAACGATCCAATGCAGCCAAGAGCTTGACGAATTGTTAAATAAGCATTTGAAAGAAGCCGTGCTTTTTCATAAAGAAAAAGAGGACAAGCCGTGTACGACATGATCTGTTCATGTCGTTTTCTTTTTTCCGTACGTCATCCATCGCCATACGCGTTCCAACGGTCCGATGTCATGTTTTTTGAGCCACCAATGGCTCCAACATATTTGTATGACATATACAACGAGTGCGACAGCGAGCGCTTGTTTTGGTGTTACTTTTCCATACAATCCGAAGCCATATGAATAAAAAATGGTCGTGCAAACGACGGATTGCATCAAATAGTTTGTGAACGCCATTTTGCCGACAGGCGCCAAAAAACGAATCACTTTCTCTGTCACAAACGAAAACGCGGTCAAATAAAACAGGGCGAGCGCAGGACCTCCGATCATATCTTGGGCATACTCGGTTACGATATTTTTTTCGACATACGGAAGCCACTTGAAAACCATGCCAATAATAAACGAGCCGATGCACCATTTTCGGATCGTTGCGCGATGTCGATTGACATCATGAAACCACTTTTCTTTTGCGATATATGCACCAAATAAAAAAAATGGTAAAATCGTTAACATAAAAATAAATGCTTGTGTCAATGAATTGACGTACAACCAGTCATCTAGCCGTTGCACAAAAATTTGTTCCCACGTGCCTTGTTGATAATTTGCGATCGCTTGTTGCGCCAACGTCGGTTGGGAAAAATCGACATCACCGCTCATTTTCCACATGAGCCACATGAGTACGGTGGAACCGAAAGCCCAACTGCTCCAAAGCGAAAGCGCCCAGTTGCGCAACGTTTTTGCGCTCGCTTGAAAAAACGGAAAAAGAAGCAAACCAACGATCGCATACCCGATTAAAATATCACCATGCCAAATAAAAAACGCATGAATCATACCAAATAACAACAACGCTAGCAATCGGCGCAAAAAAGTCACCCGAAACTGCTCGCCCCCCTTATCAAGCATGATCCATGCTCCCCAGCCGAACAACAACGAAAAAAGCGGATAAAAGCTCGCTTGCGCAAATATATCTACAAATGCAAGCAGGAAACGATCCACCCCATCTTTCGCAAACACCGTAGCATCGACATACATCGTAGGAAGCGAAAAATCAAGAACGTTCACAAGCAAAATGCCAAGCAACGCCACCCCACGCACCGCATCAATGATTGAAATACGCATCTTTTCCCTCCTTTTCCATTTCAGCGTAAAGAAAAAAGAGCCGTCTGTCAATCGACAACGGCTCCTCCCTATTAATTCACATATCTTCCTGTCTTCCCTATTGATTGCCAATATTCGTTGCGTAAATGTACTTTTTGAATTTTTCCTGATGCGGTTTTTGGCAATTCTTGAACGAATGTCACACCGGTAATCGCTTTAAAATGAGCAAGTTTTTCACGTGAGAAAGCGATGAGTTCTTGTTCGGTCACTTCTTTTCCAGGACGGACAACGACAAACGCATGCGGCGTTTCGCCCCATTTTTCATGCGGAACGGCGATGACAGCTGCTTCGAGCACAGCTGGGTGCTCGTACAACACCCCTTCGACTTCAATCGATGAAATGTTTTCCCCACCGCTAATAATAATATCTTTTTTCCGATCGACGATGTCGATGTTTCCGTATGCATCAATCGTCGCCATATCTCCTGTATGCAGCCAACCGTTGCGAATCGTCTCCATCGTTGCCTCTGGATTTTTCCAATAGCCTGCCATCACACCGTTGCTGCGCACAATGACTTCCCCGATCGACTTTCCGTCGCGAGGCACCTCTTCCCCTTGCTCATTGACGACTTTTACTTCACAGCCAATCATCGCATAACCCGCTTTCGCTTTCATGCGATATTGTTCACTTAATGGCAAATGGTCGAGATGCGCGCGAATCGTCGACACCGTGCTTAACGGTGATGATTCCGTCATGCCGTACACTTGAATAAACTCCCAACCTAATTCTTTTTCCACGCGCGTCACAAATGCTGGTGGGGGAGCAGAACCTGCAATAACGACACGCACATCGTGTTCGATCGTCGGCACATGTTGCTCATAATATTGCAACAGCGTATTTAACACCGTTGGCGCCATATGCATGACGGTCACTTTATATTTATTGACGTATTCGAAAATGACTTCAGGAACGGCCTTACGCAAGCAAACGTGCGTCGCTCCGTTTGCTGTATAGTAAAATGGTGCTCCCCATCCGTTTACGTGGAACATCGGCAAAATGTGCAAATACACATCGCGGTCTGAAACACGCAAATGGTGCATCGTACTTAACGCATGCAAATAGTTGTTGCGATGTGTGAGCATCACCCCTTTTGGGTTTCCTGTCGTTCCGCTCGTATATAGCAAACTACATACGTCGTTTTCATCGATATCCGGGCGCTCAAACGGCTCTTTTGTATATTGAGCAAGCCATGTATCGTAAGCGATTTCATAAATGTCGTCCGTTTTGCCGTGCACGATGATATGCTCAACTGTTTGCAACTCGTTTTTGACTGGCGCAATTAAATGATACAACTCATAATCAACGAACAACACTTTACTTTCGCTATGGTTTAAAATAAATACATAATCATCTGGTTTTAGGCGAATATTGAGCGGCACCATGATCGCTCCTGTTTGAAATACGCCGTAAAATCCTTCGAGCATTTCTAACGTATTTGGCGCTAAATAAGCGACACGATCACCTTTTTTCACCCCTAAATCGCGTAACCCGTGCGACAATTGATTGACGCGCTCATTGAGCTCGCGATAGGTGAGCGATTTTCCCTCACTAATGACGCCAACTTTATCACCATAAAGCGATACGGCGCGATCTAAAAAATGAGTTAATACTAATGGAACGTTCATCCCCAATCCCCCTTATTTTTATGTCTAAAAATTATCATTTTTCAGAAATATTATAGCACATCTTTCTTTTTATGGAGCACATTTCTTTCATTGTTTTCATATAATCGGGTAAGGGAAAGAATGAGAGAGAGGACGATGGCCATGCCTTCTTATATTGCAGGTCCAATTAAAATTACGAACGTCAGTAGCGATGCGACCGTCAATTTCGGCGATACGTTGCAAATTGCACCAAAAAGTTCATCGAAATCGCTTGCAGGTGCTGGCGGAGGAAATACAGGGGACTTTTTACAAACAAATACGTTCATTAGCTTCACAAATACAATCGATCCAGACATCGCCGATGGCAACGTAAAAAGCAAGGGATAGCCGATGCCAGCCATTGTTGGAGCGGTACAAATTAACAGCATCGGAAGTGGCGGTGTGTTTCATATCGGCGATGTATTTGCTATCTCTCCGTATAGCGTTGCTAAAACGTTTGCTGGCGCTGGTTCATTTAATACAGGGGACGGTTTGCATATTTACAACCAATATAGTAACACGAATACGAACGACCGTGATATTGCCGATAGCAATATTACTGGAAACGCCTAGTGAGGTGGGAAGATGAACTTTTACATTCAACAAACGATTTCGATTCATCAATTAAAAATCGGCTCGCTCACGAACTCATCCGTTCTTCAAATCGGAACAACCGGAAAAGTACAACCGCTCGCCACATTAAGCAATACGGGGCAATTTACACAACCTGCTCCGGAAGCAAAAATTAATATTCAAGGAGGAGAAGGACCGTTCGTTCCACTTCAATCCCCTGTATAAAACAGTGCTACTTCTTTCTGCTCGGCCATACATTAGAAAGTAAAAGGGTCGGCAAAGAAGGAGGCGTCATAACATGTGGCACGATTACTTTAAACAACTCGAAACGTATTTAAAATGGCAGCAACAAAAAATGCAATTGCTTGAACAAGCGATAAACGATTTACAACAACAATATGAACAGCTAAAAAAAAAGCCGCACACAACAATTGAAAAAATCGAATATCATTTTGACCAGTTAAAAGTCGAGACGTTAGAAGGAACGTTAAATATCGGTTTAAATCCTGCAACGTTCGGAGAAGATACGATTGAAAATTTTGCTGTTCCCCAAAGCCAGACAATTATTCCGCAACCAGTACCGATTTTTCGCGACATTCAAACTGCTGTTCACGAATATTTACAACAAGAAGGCGAAAACATCATCGCACGCACCGAACAAACATATGGACGTTCACTCGATTCAGCATATCGCCAATTTATATTACAAGATATTGCGCGGCAAATTGATGATCGCATTCATTTTTATTTACGCCAATACGGAGAGCATGAACATGAAAACGATGCATTACAACAAACGATCATTTCTTATTTAAAAAGAGATATTGAACATTCAATTGACACATTTTTAAAACATTTACCACGAGAGGAGACGAACGAATGAATATGACAGTTGTGAATCATCATCTATCTGTCGGTCATATCGCCATCGGCGGCGTAGCAAGCGCCTCGCTCGTATTAATTGGCGATAGCGAAACGATTCAACTAGCTTCTGCATTTGATACTCCACCCGAATCGTTAATTATCGGTCCGTTTCCAGAAAAACAAAACAATAAAAAAAATGAGGAAAAGCGATGAGCCGCCTTTCCATCGTCCACTTTCTACGAGCAAACGCTGTTGTCTTTAGTTCTGTTGTGCAAATTGGAGATAGCCAAGAAATTCGCCTTTCTGCACGAGCGCTTGCTGTTCAGCGACAGCTCGAATATGTGGATAGTCGGGAATTTCCTCTTTTATTTCCTATCTTTATAAAACCGATTCCCACTCCACCAATCGATGCGGAACCGCTTTGTCGCCATACGTTGCACAATTGTCCGCTCATCGCCGTTCATTCCGTTCGCGTCATCGGAATTTCTTCTACATCTGTCGTGCATATCGGTTCAACAAAAACAGTAGAAGCCGAATCACGAGTAAAACATATTCGGCAACTCACCGAAAGGAGAAAAGAACATGCCAGCTCTCGTCGGTCCGATTAAAATTAATCTTGTCGCTAGCGGCGCCGTCATGCAAGTCGGTGATACGTTGTATGTATCACCGAAAATATCATCGAAAACATTTGCTGGTGCTGGTGCATTTAATACGGGAAATTTTATTATCGCTAACAACGGCATTAGCTTAACGAACACGCTTGATTCTGACGTATTCGATCAAAACGTTGCCGGCAATGCTTAACGCTTTTGCCGTTTCGCTTTTTTTATTTTTGGTATGCGTTCAGCTGGTTGTTTGCGAATCCAGCGAACAAATGACGCAATTTGCTCATCATGTTGTAGCCGTTCAATCGTATAGAGCCGACTCGCTAACTCTTCATTCGTATATATAGCGTGAATTTGTTTATGGCACGGGATGCATAACTTTGCTGTTTCTGTGCCACCGTACTCTTTTGGTGTTAGATGATGATCAGTTAATACGACATCTTCTCTTCCGCAAAGCTCACACATCCCTTTCATTGTAATTCTCCTTTACATCACTTCAAGTTGGACCGTTGTTCCTTTTCCAGACGGTTCTGCTGGCTTGACAATCAACCGTTTCGGCATGCGCGCATGCAATTCTTGCACGTGACTAATGACCCCAATCGCCATATTATCTGCACGCAATCGTTCTAATGCGGTCATCACGACATCTAACAACTCTTGATCGAGCGTGCCGAATCCTTCATCTAAAAAGAAAAATTGAAGCGGATATTCTCCGCGCAACTGAATTTGCGCTGATAGTGCCAACGCTAACGACAAAGACGTTAAAAACGTTTCTCCACCAGATAACGTCGTTACCGGACGACGCACACCACCGTTTGCATCATCACGAATGACAAAACCGCCTTCCGAATCTAATTCAATTGCATATCGTTGTCTCGTTAATTCTCCAAGCCGTTCCGATGCGTAGCGCGTCACGTGAACGAGCTGTTCCTCGGCAATAAATTCAACAAAACTGTTGCCGCGTAATACTTTTTGTAGCTCTTCATATTGATTGACCATTTTCTCTAATTGCACTCGTTCGCGTTGCAATTGTTCAAAGCGCACATGTTTCGCTTCCAAGTCAGCGACGATCGCTTCAAGTGAGCCAAGTTGTCTCATATGCTCATCGACTCGTTGCTTCACTTCTTCATACTCACGCATCGTTTCTTCCCATTGCTGTTTCGTTATCGTCATGCCGTTCATCGCTTCGTTTAAACGCTGCCATTCGTTTTCTAGCTTCAACAACACTTGCTTATATTGCTGTATGTCGTGAGCCATTTGTTGTTTGATTTGTTCTTCTAAACGAGAAGCCCGCACGTCATCGACTGTCTTCCACGGACTTTTTTGCAACTGCTCAGCTAAAACTTGTTCTGCTTCTTTTTTTCGTTTTTCTCCTTCTTGTAAAGCGACGTCTGCGGCTTGTTTTTCCGATTGCAACATTTGTAATTGTTGTTGCAATGATGTCCATCGTGCATACGCCTCTTCTTCTTCTCGTTTTACACGCTGAAGCGCTTGTTCGAGGTGAATGAGCTGTTGTTTTCCGGACTCCTCATCCATTCCTTCAGGTAGCGTTCGTCTATATTGTTCGTATTGTTGTTGTTGCATATTCCATTCCGTCATACGTTCTGCTTTTTGTTTCATGACTGTTTGATACGTTTCTTTCCATCGCTCCAATTCAGCTCGTTTATCATCTAGTATCGGCACGCTTTTTTCAATGCGCTGTTGCAACTGTTGCGCTTCTCCTTCCCGTTGACGAAGATCGCTAACTAGCGCATCGACTTGTTCAAACGATACATCTGGATACGTCTCATGCCACACTTTTTTTTCTTGTTCGATGCGCGCATGTCGCTCGGTACATTTTTCCTCCAATTGAGCGATTTGTTGGCGCAACGTTTCGATTTGATACGCATATTGCTGTTTTTTTTGCTTTTGTTCGTTCCATCGCTCCATATGGCGATATATCCGATCGCGACATGCGATATAATCTTGTTGCAACGCCTTTAATTCGACTTCGGCCTCTTTGAAAGTGGAAAGAGGCGTGTCTTCAACTTCACGTTTCACTTTTTCGACATCGACACGTTGTGGCAGCGACTGACGCGCCATCAGTTCAGCTAGTTGCTCAACTTGCATTTTTACTTGTTGCATAGCCGCAATGAGTTGTTCCCCCATTTGAATGGAGCGGTCGATTTGTTCGATTACTTGTTCATCAAGTATAACTTGTTGTCTTTTTGCCCGATTTGGATGATGTGTTGAACCACACACAGGACAAGGATCACCGTCGTGCAAACGTTCTGCTAACGTCGCAGCTAAATCGTGCAGTCGTGCCGCTTCGATTTGCTTTTTTTCTTCCTTCCATTTGTAGACGAGCACTATCGCTTGTTTTTCTCGTTCACATACGCGATGATATAACGATTCGATATGATGAAACTCTGCTAATAAACGCGCTTCATATTGTTCTATTTTTTTGATTTCTTCATCATACGTACGCTTCATCATTTCGTACGTTCTCTGTTTTTCTTCTTTTTCCTTTTCTATTTCTTCAAGCGCTTGTTGTTGCAATTGAATATGCTTCTTTTTTTCGTATGCTTGCTCTAATCGCTCTTTAATATGGACGTCTACTTTTTTTTCTTCCCATTGTTTTTTGAACTCTGCTTGTTTCGTGCTCCATGTCGTATATTCTTTCAAACACGTTTCAACCATTTGGCGCGCTTGTTGTTCTTTTTGCTCCATCTCTAGCAAACTCGCACGTGTTTTCGCCTGCTCTTGTTCAAGCGCGCGCATAAACGCCAATGTTTGTAGCGCTTGTTTAAGCTGTTCTTGTTTTTGCAGCCATTTCGGTTCTTCTTCGTTTTTTTTCGCACGCAACTGTTCGTATTGCTTGCTTGCTTGTTCATACATCGTGCTTGCTTGCTGTAATTGATCGGCTAGTTCACTTGCTTTTTTTCCCCAATGTGCAACCTCACTTACGCTTCGTTCGACTTGTTCAATATACGGCATGAGCCGCTCCGCTTCTTTGCTTCGCTCATACATTTGTTCAAGCTGCTTTATGTGTTCTTCTTGTTCGCGCCACTTGTCAAGTTGTTGTTCCACTTGTTCTTTGTCACATTGCCATTGCCATAATTGCTTTTCTTTTTCGTATCGTTCGTGAATGTCGCGCAATGCGCTTTTCGCTCTTTCTAACTCCTCTTTTTTTTCTGCTAGCGCCTGCTTTTGTTTTTCGACTTGTTCTTTGGACGCATCGCCAAGCCCAGCTTGTTCCCCTTTAATGGCTTCTAGCTTCGCTGACGCTTCGGATAATTTATTTTTTAACTTTTTATTTAATTCATCGCCATATCGTTCGAGATGAAACAACCGTTGTAGCATTTGACGGCGTTCCGCTCCCTTTAACGATAAAAATTCTGCAAATTTTCCTTGTGGCAAAACGACAGCCCTTGTAAAATCTTTCATTTCTAAACCGAGTAGCTGTTTCACTTGCTCATCAACAAGCCGTGTTTTATCAGCGATAACGACGCGCTCCGCTCCTTCTTCAATGAAACGGCTAACAACAGAGCGAATTCTCACTGCATCCGCACGCTTAAATGAGCGCTCAACCGTATATCGCTTTACTCCTTTCGCATTTTGCAATTCAAACGTAAACGAAACGAATAGCTCGTTTTCTGCATGATTCATAATGCCGTTTGTTTGATTTGAGGCACGTTCGACATTTCCGTATAACGCGAGCGTCATCGCATCTAAAATTGACGACTTGCCGCTTCCGGTCGGACCGAAAATGCCAAATAGCCCCCCTTCACATAGCTTCTCAAAATCAATCGTTTCCTTTTGGCGAAAACTATGCAACCCTGCAATCGTCAAGCGAATCGGCTTCATTATTCGTCCTCCTCGGCAACGAGTTGTAAAAATAGTTGAACGATTTCTTCTGACGGCTTCCCTCCGCCTGTTTGTCGTTCATAAAATCGTGTAAATAACGTTTCAATTGGCGCATCGGTATGCACTTCACGAACGATTTCTTCTTTCTTTAAGTAATTCGGGCGAATATGGACAAACCCGTCATACAATTTGCGCAAACGATGTGTTTCTTCTAATGTTAACGATTGCTCGACATCAATTTCTAAATCAATCCACGCCCCGCGGTCGCGCTCTTCTTCGATCCAACGATATACTTGCGTAAGCCCTTCGGTTGCCCGCCATTTGACGAGTGGACGCCCTTTTGACAATAAATATTCAGAAATGATCGGCGCACAGCGCGGCTTCACGTCAATAATCGTAACAGACTTGCTATATCCCGCTTCGGAAAAACTGTAAGCAAGCGGTGAGCCAGCATAGCGTGCAGGCATGGCGGCATGTTTCACATCTTGCGGACGATGCAAATGCCCCAGCGCGACATATTGCGCGCGTGTAGGGAAACTTGCAGGCGACACCGTATACGCTCCTCCCAGCTCAATCGGTCGCTCCGAGTCGCATGTGGCTCCGCCTGCAACATATACATGGCTCATTGCAATGTTCACCGCATCCTCGCGAAACGATTCGTTCATTTTCGCAAAAATAGCGCGAATGCGCTCATCATATCGCGCGCGCAATAACGCTTCATCGCACTCCTCTGCCAACAATTCATTCAGTCGTGACTCTGACGGATATGGAAGCGCTCCGATCATTAATGTTTCATCGCTTGATGGAACATAAATTTGTTGCACACGATCCGTCGGAAAGCCTAGCAACGTAATGGCGTGCTGTTCGGCAATCGGAGCAGCAGCACTTAAACGTCCCGGATGATCATGGTTTCCCGCAATCACGACAACATGACGCTTGCCATAATCACTTAAACGCGAAAGCGCTTCGTAAAAAAGCTGTTCCGCATCGGCCGGCGGATTGACTGTATCAAACGCATCCCCTGCAAGCAATACGACATCGATATTCTCTTTTTGTACAATTTCTACGATTTCATCGATCACCGCTTCTTGCTCAGGAAGACGGCTTCGCCCTTCAAGCGTTTTTCCTAAATGCCAATCAGCTGTATGTAAAATACGCACATCAATCCCCCCCCATCGGCACAAGTAGAGCGCCATCAAAAGCGTATACATACGTTTCTGTTACTTTCTTTTTCCAAATGGCTTCAATCGCTTCCCGATATAGTGCCAATTGCCCCTTGTATCGTCGCTTTAATTCCTCTTTCGGATCGTTCATCCACGACACGCGATCTGTTTTATAGTCAATTAAAACGAGCCCGTGCTCATCTTCAAACACGCAATCAATAACCCCTTGAACGACGACCGTCTCGCCTTCCATTTCGTGCGCTAAATAAAATGGCACTTCTCGCTCAAGTCGCGACGCACGTTGCATTCGTTTACCAAGCGGAGTGTTAAAAAAGGCGACAATGCTCTCTATATCAACAGCTTTTGCCTGTTCTTCCGTTAGCCATTCACCGTTTACCATGCGCGCGATTTGTTCCTGCACCGCATCAACGGTGACTTCTTTTGTGACATCAACATGTTGCATGACCAGATGCATCATCGTTCCTCGCTCAGCTGGCGTCATCGTTTTCGCTTGTAAAAAGCGTGGACGTTCAATAAGCTCTTTTCGAAACGGTTGTTCCGCATGCCCTCCGTATATGTCACGCTGTCGTTTTAACTCCGATACGCTTTGTTTTGCTCGTAACACCGTGGCGTCCGCATACGTGTATTTCCAAAAAAGACGGCGCTTTATTTCTTGTTCATATTCGCTTTTCATTAACACAGGTTGCAGTTGTTGAATCGCTTCGACAATGTCTCGATGTTCATTCACTTGCTCATCTTCTTGTTCAAGCGACTGCGCTGACACGATGTAAATATCCCATAATGATGGATCATAAAGCACCGTTGAAGACGAACATATCCCTTGTCGGTGACGAACCAATGCATAGCCAATCCAATCCGCATAGCTTTTTGCCTTTTCAATGATATACGCAGGAAGTTCCCACGTGGATGTATAAGCGACTTCTTGCCATTTTTTCTTTTTCTCTTCGATATCTTTTGCCGTACAGACGATGTACAATTTTTCTTTTGCACGCGTCAGCGCAACATACAAAATACGCATTTCTTCTGCAAGCAGTTGAAGTTTCATTTTTTTCTTCATCGCTAATTGCGCGATCGTCGGATAACTTGCTCGCCACGTCGGATGAACGAAGCGCATCCCTAGTCCGAAATCTTTATCTAATATATAATCGCCACGTAAATCTTGCATATTAAATGATTTCGCTGCACCAGCTAAAAAGACGACCGGAAATTCAAGCCCTTTACTTTTATGAATCGTCATCATGCGCACAACGTCTTCTTGTTCTGTCAGCGAACGAGCAGCACCAAAATCACTTTCACGTTCTTTCAGTCGCTCAATAAAACGTAAAAAGCGGAAAATGCCACGAAATGACGTTTGTTCATATTGTTTTGCACGATCGTATAACGCACGCAAATTCGCTTGCCGCTGTTTTCCACCAGGCATCCCACCGACGTAGTCGTAAAAGTTTGTATCACGATACAATTGCCAAATCAAATCGGCAAGCGGTTTTTGTCTTGCTGCTGTACGCCATTCGAGTAAATATGAAAGCCAACGTTTCATTTTTTCATGCAGTTCATCATGTGGTGGTTGATCAACAAAAGCAAGCAACGCCTCATAAAAAGCTCCGTCTTTTTTCGCTAGGCGAATGCGCGCCAACTCCTCTTCGTTTAAGCCAACAATTGGAGAGCGAAGCACTGCCGCAAGCGGAATATCTTGATACGGATTGTCGATGACTTTTAAAAGCGACAACATGATCGCCACTTCTGTTGCGGAAAAGTAACCGCTAGATAACTCAGCATATACAGGAACGCTTTGTTTGCGAAACTCCTCTAACATGGCTGAAGCAGATGACATCGAGCGGCATAAAATGACAATGTCGCGATACATGAGGCGCCGTTCCCCTTTTAAACGACGGTCGTAAACGAAAAACGGCTCAGCAAGTAATTGTTTAATTTTTTTAGCAATCCAGCGCGCTTCCAGCTGAACAGCCGTTACATCCTCTTGTTCTTCTTCACCGCTTTCTTCTTTTGCTTGATCGATCCACACGCATTCAACAGGCACTTGTTTTTCCGGATAATCGTGTGCGCCAAAGCGAAGCGCGGCATCGTCGTCATAACGCATGTCGCCGACCGTTTCTGTCATGAGTTGTCGAAAAATAAAATTCGTTCCGTCTAATATTTCTTTTCGGCTGCGAAAGTTTTTCGCTAAATCAATGCGAAGTCCACCATCACCGTCTTTCGTAAAGCGATTATATTTTTGTAAAAAAAGCGACGGTTCCGCAAGACGAAAGCCGTAAATCGACTGTTTCACGTCGCCGACCATAAACATGTTGCCCATTGCTTCATCGTCATTTGATACGAGCCGTAAAATCGATTCTTGCACCATATTTGTATCTTGATATTCGTCAACGAGCACTTCGGCAAATTGTGCTCGATAATAAAGGACGGCTTCTGACGGCTTCAGCTCATGCTCCATAGAAGAAGCGCGTAAAATGCGTAAACAGTAATGTTCTAAGTCTGAAAAATCAACGATGCCTTTTTCATCTTTTTTCGTTTGCAATAGCTTAGCAAACCGTTGCACGATTTGGACGATCGTTGCAACAATCGGCTTCATTTCGCGCAAATGGCGAATGTATGTCGCCGGTTGAAACGAAAACAACTCTTCTGTTAAACTGCCTATTTCTTTTTTCACTTGTTCGCGCAATTTTTTTACATCATCCACAAGCTGTTCATCATACGCTCCGTCTTTCGGCTTTCTTTTTGCCGTCGCAAACGATACGTTTTTCATTGCTTCATGCAGCTTTTGCCACGACTCATCACGCGCTTCTTTTAGCTTTGCAATGACTTGTTGATCGCTTGCGAGCGTATCATGCAAATAATCCGGTCCGCCCGGCTCTTTCGTTTTTTGCAGCGCTTGCAACAATCGTTGTTCCGCTGCTTCAAACGCCAAATCGACCGCTTGAAAAAGGTAGTGAGCATACGGCAAATCGTCGATGCGTGCGTGTTCTGCGACATCGTACATATGAACGATTTGTTGCAGCCATTCGTTTGGATTAGGATGCGAACGTGAAAATTCATATAGACGCAAAATAAGCGTTTGTAAATCCGCATCTGTCCGATCACTCGTATATCGATCGACAACAGCTAAAAATGCTTCGTCGTTTTCCGCATAATATTGCTCAAATAACGTTTCTAACACTTCTTCTTTTAATAGCGCCATCTCTCCTTCATCCGCAATGCGAAATACCGGATCAATGCCGATGACGTAATAATATTTGCGAATGACATCTAAACAAAACGAATGGATCGTTGAAATGGAAGCTTTTTGCAAAAGACTGAGTTGTCTCCGTAAATGGAGCGAATGTGGCTCTTTTTCAAGCGCTTTTTCTAACGCTTCTCCGATGCGTTGGCGCATTTCTGCCGCTGCAGCATTTGTAAACGTCACAACAAGTAACCGATCGACATCGATCGGCCGCTCTTTATGCAATATTTTTTGAATGATGCGCTCGACAAGCACCGCCGTTTTTCCTGATCCCGCTGCTGCGGCAACGAGCGTATGCTTTCCAGTCGCATAAATCGCTTGCCATTGTTCATCCGTCCATTGACTTTCTTGTGGTTTTGGCGGAATCACACAATCACCCCTTTAACCATTCATCAATCTGTTTCGGTGTGAGCACGCGATATTGTTCCGCATCGACCCCTTCATCAAATTGGCATACATCGCGAAACTCACAATATTGGCATGCTGTTTTATCTTTTTGCTTATATGGTGCAATTTGTGTAACACCTTCCATCATTTGTTCACCTACATTGACAATAAAGCGTCGCACATGTTGCCGTAGCATCGTAAATTGTTGCTCTGTTAACACTTTCGAATGTTGCGCAAACGTTCCATTTTTATTTAAGCGAACAGGAATAACGAGAGAACTTGTTCCCGGTTCTATGTTTTCATCCATTAAGCGAACCGTTTTTTCGTCTGCCAATACATATCCGCCCATTTTAAACTGTTCTAAAAACTTTTTCTCCAATTCACGTTCGTCAAGCCATTCATTCACTTTCATCATTGGGTTATGAATCGGAAAGTATAGCACGCCCGCTGGAAACGCTGATGTGCCAACAAGTCGCTCGGCATATTCAAGCACAATATCTAAATATGCTAACATTTGTAGCGCTAAGCCGTAATATACTTCCGTTAAATCGAGCGTCTTTTGCTTTGATTTATAGTCGATGATGCGAAGAAGTACACCTTGTTCGCTCGTTGCTTGGTCAACGCGGTCGATACGGCCGACAAACTGCAACACGGTTCCGTCGGATAGCGTAAACGAAAGCGGTGGAAGCGGCTCGCCTTCACCAAATCCTAATTCGACGCCAATCGGTACAAATCCACTTCTTTTTGCATGTTCACTTAATACGGTCGTCGCTTTCGTCATAATCGTTTGCAGTTTTTTCTTCATATATCGATAACGGTGTGTACTTAATAACACTTCTTGTTGAATATATGGTGCAATTTGTTCAACCGCCTCATATGACAGTTGCTCGCATTGCTGTTTGGATAGCTGACTCCACGGAAGTTGCTCTTGACGCAGACGATCAGCGATCACTTTTAACGCCTGATGAAACAACTGACCCATATCAGGCGCCTTTAATTGAAACACGGTTCGTTCTTTTAACTTTAATCCATGCGCGGCAAAATGAGCGAACGGACAACGATTAAACGTCTCCATGCGCGAAATGCTCGCCTTCACTTTTTTTCCATATAACTCTTTCGCCAACTGCTTATTTAATCGTTTCGAGCGATTTTCATAAAATAACGCACGCCCAACGACCGCGATTCGTTCTTTCCATTGTTCATGTTGCACGTATGCGTTGTATACATCCCACCATATCGGTTCGATAGCATATTGTCGCTTCCATGCTTCCAATTGTTGCACGAGCGGACCGAGCGTTGCGACATCGTTTGTCACATACGACAGCTGTTGTTGCAGTGGAAGTACAAACGGATCCGCTCCCCATTGCATCTTTTTCACGTACGGGAACATGTCCATCAACCGCTTAATAAACATTGATGGCAATAACGTTTTTTCTTGTTCATCAGCTAGCGCATACGTGACATATAAACGTTCAGACGGGCTAACAAGCGCCAAATAAAGCAAAAAAGGTTCGTCAAGTAACCGTTCGCGACTAGCTGGAGCAACATGTAAAGAATAATGGTGCAACAATTCACGATCTGTTTCCGACAACATGCCATCATCATTTTTGCGCATCGGAATAACGCCTTCGTTTACCCCTACAAGAAATGTACAACGAATATTCGAAAGACGCGAACGATCGAAATGCGCAATTAACACTTGGTCCGTCGCTGGTGGGACGAGAGAAAACTGCAAACTTTCAAGTCCCGTTTCAATAATCGTAAAAAATGTTTCAAGCGAAAGTGATTCATCGCCTAATATTTCAACATATTCATCAAGCAAATGAATAAACGCTTGCCATACTTGCTCATGATGGCGGGCAGCGGACAAATCACCTCTTTCTTCTGCTTCATCGCGCAAACGTTCTAATTTTTGCGGAATATGAAGCTGTTCTGCATACGCATATAGCGCCTCGCATCGCTCACGCCCTGTTTTTGCTTGCTTCAGCCGCTTTTGTAAAAGCGATAACGGCGAAATGACAAGCTTGCGCCATTCGTTTAATTGCTGTTCATATCGCTTTTCTTCATCTGTTTGTGGGGCGTGTATGCCTTCTAGCCCTTTATATTTACGATACGTCCAATGCTCCGTCCACTTATCCCCTTGTATGCCGGAAGCAAGCACATAGTTTTCAAGCTGATCCATGGCCATGCGCATCTCATGAACAGGTTGATCAAGCGAGAAAAACAAGTCTGTTTTTGTAGCACGAAACACCGCTTCATAACGAAAGTTCGTCCGCACCGCTTCCATACTTGCGCGCAAAAATTCAATAAACGGATGATCAAGCATCGGTTCTTTTTCATCAATAAAATAAGGGATACGATAATCTGCAAATACCGTTTTTAACACGTCGCGATAGTCTGAAACGTTACGAATCAATAAGGCGATGTCACGATAGCGATATCCTTCATCGCGCACAAGTTGAACGATTTCGCGCGCAATCCCTTCCATTTCTGCTCGGCGGGTGGTCGCTTCTCCGATAGCGATCGCTTCCGTTTGTTTTTCCAACTTACAAACAGGTCGTGCATCGTAATAGGCTTCAAGATGACGAAGCTCTTCATGTTTGTGACGGACGTTGTCATGAAGTTGCACGACGTTTTCAATCGCTATCCCATTTTGTAGTGCAATTTCACGCAGTTGCGCATACGTCTGCCACGTGTTGCGGAATACGTGTAACTCGTTTGGCAGCTGTTCATACGGAGCGTCTAACGTGAGCGCAATCGTCACATGCGGGCAATGAATAAATAGTTGTTCAATGACCATATATTCTTGGGGCGTAAATTCATAAAAGCCGTCCATGTAAATACGGGCACGCTTTATATAGGAAGAATGACGAATTTTTTCAGCGAGCAAGCGCAAATAATCTTCTGAATCGACATAATGATGCGCCATATACTGTTCAAATTGCTCGAAAATCATTGCTGTATCTTTTAATTTATCGGCAAGTACCATTTCGTTTGCTGTCGCATGACGACGCAGCTCTTTTTCCGTTTGTTTTAACGTTGCTGGCGTGACACAATATCGTTTATATTCCGTCAACATTTGCTCAAGTTGTTCAATAAAGCCGCGTTTATCCGCCGCTTTTCGAAACAGTTTTAACTGTTCTTTTTGCTGTTCAACAATTTTCCTTAGCAACATATGTACGCCTGTTTGCGTTAAATGATAGCGGCTCATGCCGCCTGTCTCTTGCAAGACGCGCCAAGCAAGACGTGTGAAACTAAACACTTGTGCGCGAATCATTCCTTTTATATTTGCGTTCATGAGAGCATATTCCGATTGAAACGTCATTTGTTCAGGAACAAGATAAATGAGCGGGCTTCCAACCGGTTCATGCGCAAGTTGTTCGATCATTTCTTTTAAACACATCGTCGTTTTTCCGCTTCCAGAACGCCCGATGATGAAGCGTACAGACATATTCGTTCATCCTTTCTTATTTTCCGTCATGCAATGCGAAACGTTGCTCAACTTTTTTCCCAATGTACCAAAGAAGAAAAATAGCGACTGCCACAAACACCGTACGCACTGGTTGGCGAATAAGCGCCACCACATCATAACCGATAAAACTAATCATAAACACCATCACCATTTTTCCAAGCAAAACGGCAAGCATATATTGTTGCATCGCAATGCCCGATAGCCCAGCAACAACATTGACCGCCGCAGATGGTGTAAACGGAAAACAAAGGAGTAAAAAGAGCGGGCCAAAGCCGCGTCGCTCCACCCAATGCATCATGCGGCGAATCGTCGAGTGGCGATGTAAAAAGGAGAAAAAGCGCTGCCTCCCGATTTTTCGAACAAGGAAAAAAACGAGAAGCGAACCCACACTCGTTCCAATCCATGAAATGAGAAATCCTTTCCAAAGACCAAATGCCGCAGCATTTGCCATAACAAAAACGAAAAGTGGTAAAAACGGTAAAAATGCCTCAGCCATTGGCAGCAATACGCCAGGAATAACGCCAAACGAACGATATTCCGCTAACATATCAAGCATATGTTTTATTGTAAACCATTGTTTTAATTCCTCTAAACTCATACTGTAACCCCTTTGCCACGTGCTCATGCTTATATTGTACAAGTTTAGAGGAAAAGAGAAAACTACTACGACCATTCCTTTTCCCGTAAGTATAATAAATACATCATTTTCCTTTCGCGTGCTTCAATTCGTTCGTTCATTTTTGTTCGCAACTGAGCCGTACGATGTAGCTGATTCACGAATGAATGATGCGAAATACATAGCTCTACGCTCATGCCATTTGAAAACGTAATGCGCGTTTTCCCACCTTGAACATGTTCATGATGACGAATATGCAAATGAGATAGCCATACACATTGAGGATTCATTGGGGAGATTGTTGGAAAAAAGAAAATTTCGTTCGTTGGTTCGACTGCAATCGGTGCTTTATGGGAAGTACCAATAATATGTCTCGCTCCATCTTTCCTTCCTCTTAAACTTGCGCCATAATACAAACAACTTTGTTCAATAATTTCCATCGGACTTTTTTTCACGATGATTTCTCCATCTTCCTCTAACGCTTTCGTCCATATTTGTTTATCACGAGAAAACGGAAAAAGTCCCATCGTATAGCGCGTCAAATGTAGATGCTCAACGATGAGCATACAGCTCCCTCCCTTATATACACACTTCGACAATATTATACCATGAATATACAAAATTTTCATAAAAAATCCCCTCGTTTTTTCGAGGGGATGTGATTTTATGCACCCGTAAATTGTTCTTCTTCTGTTGAACCTTTTAACGCCACAGTTGAAGCTTGACCGCCTGTGATGACAAGCGATACTTCGTCAAAGTAACCTGTTCCGACTTCACGTTGATGGCGTGTGGCTGTGTAGCCATATTTTTCTGCCTCAAACTCCGCTTGTTGCAATTCAGAGTAAGCCGCCATGCCGCGATCGCGATAGCCATGCGCTAACATAAACATGCTGTAGTTGAGCGCGTGGAATCCTGCCAATGTAACGAATTGGAACTTGTAACCCATTTTTCCAAGCTCCACTTGGAAGTTTGCGATCGTTTCGTCATCCAATTTTTTCTTCCAGTTAAATGAAGGCGAGCAGTTGTACGCAAGCAATTTGCCCGGGAATTTTTCATGAATCGCTTCCGCAAAACGACGCGCTTCTTCTAAGTTCGGTTCGCTCGTTTCGCACCAAATTAAATCTGCATACGGTGCATATGCTAATCCGCGAGCAATTGCTTGGTCTAAGCCCGCACGCGTACGGAAAAAGCCTTCTGGCGTACGCTCACCTGTAATAAACTCTTGATCGCGCGGGTCGATGTCGCTTGTAATTAAATCCGCTGCATTTGCATCTGTGCGCGCAATTAATACGGTCGGCACGCCCATAACGTCTGCCGCAAGTCGCGCCGCAATTAAGTTACGAATCGCTGTTTGCGTTGGAAGCAACACTTTTCCACCTAAATGACCGCACTTTTTCTCAGAAGACAATTGATCTTCAAAGTGGACGCCTGCTGCTCCTGCTTCAATCATCGCTTTCATTAGTTCGAATACGTTTAATTGACCGCCAAATCCTGCTTCCGCATCAGCGACAATCGGCAAGAAATAGTCGATGTCTTCTTTCCCTTCGACATATTGAATTTGATCGGCGCGTTGAAGCGCTTGGTTAATACGCTTGACAACGTGCGGCACGCTGTTTGCTGGATATAAGCTTTGGTCTGGATACATATGACCCGCTAAGTTCGCATCCGCTGCCACTTGCCAACCGCTTAAATAAATCGCTTTTAAACCTGCTTTTGCTTGTTGTACCGCTTGGTTTCCTGTTAACGCCCCAAGCGCATGGACGTAATCTTCCGTATTTAATAAATGCCAAAGTTTTTCCGCCCCACGACGTGCTAGCGTATATTCAATATCGAGAGAACCGCGCAACTTAATAACATCTTCCGCGCTATACGGGCGCGTAATCCCTTTCCACCGTTCATCCAACTGCCAACTTTCTTCTAATTGTTTCACACGTTCTTCAAACATGCTCTCTCCCCCTTGTTTTTTATCGTAACCCCTCTGTTTTCGTGCGTATGACCCCCAAAAAAGTTGTGACGCTCTTTTCTCTATGTACGAGCTTTGGTACGTCTCCCACCTTTCTTGTTATAATACACGTTTTTCTTTCGACGTTTTTATTATATAACACAATTTTCAGAAAAGAAAGTATTTTTATGAATTTTTTTCAAAAAAATTATCCTGCTTCTACTGTTGTTCTAAAAAGATAATTCGTTCTAAGATGGTCGGATGGCTGTAACGAAATAGTTTGACGATATATGGTGGATGTACTTGACTTAAACTTGAACGCGTCAATTCTTGAAATGTCGAGATCGCCGCTTCTTTATTTTTCGTCAGCTCAATCGCATACTTGTCTGCCGCATGTTCTTCATAACGAGAAATGGCATTCATCGCAGGACTTGCCGCAAAACTTAATAGCGAAATCAACAGTAAAAACATAGGTAAAGAAGCAAGTTCGTTCCATTTTTCAATGCGACAAAGCGCGCCAAAACGTCCAATCATTCGTTTCATCCATCGATTCGTCAACAGCAATCCGATAAATGTGACAACAATGTATAACCCAATTCCCCAATAAATATGTTTCATGACGTAATGAGCCATTTCATGCGCCATAATAAATAAAATTTCATCTTCGCTTAACCGCTCAAGCGTCGTATCCCATAATACGATACGCGAGTTGCCGCCAATGCCCGTGACATACGCATTTAACGCATTTGTCTTTTCCGACATGTTTACTTCAAATACGTGTTCAGCCGGAATGTTCGCCTTTTCCGCTAACGCTAAAATTTTTGCTTCTAGCTGTTTATTTTTCAGTGGATAAAAATCGTTATAAAGCGGATCGATGAAAACAGGTTGAATAAACGTTAAAAAAAGTGTAAATGGAATCGAACAGAGCCATGCGTACACCCACCATCGTTTTTCGAATTTTTTCATAAGCGTATATAATACATAAACGATGACGACCATGATCGCGTAATTTACCCAAAAATCAATGAGCTCGTCACGCATCCAACTTGAAAATGTTTGTGTGGAAATTTTATAAATTTTTGCAACGTAATAACTTGTGTAACTAAGCGGAAACGTAACAACTTGTACGAGAAGCGATAACCAAAATACGTAAATCGCCGTTTGCATAAACCGTCTTTTTGTCGTCGCTTCCGCCCACTGTTGAAAGCGCGCCGATAAACCAAACAGCAACACAAATATATAAATGACCCACTCATATGGAACGGATAAAAAGAATAAAAAGTTTTTCACCTCGGAAAACTGTTCGGTAAGCATCAGTTCTTTTCTCGTTAAAAACGTTGCAGGATCTGCGCTTGTGCCTTTATATTGTGCCGGAATGGATGAGTCTGTCCATTGAAATAAGTAAAATGCAAAAAATAGTGCGTACATCGCATAAAGGAATAACGTCCAAAAAGCTATTTTTCTCATTGCCCTTCCCCCCTTGTCCATCGTTACTATTAGTTTAGTTTTTCATTCACCATTTAGAACAACGAAAAAATTCAAATAATTGTCACGTCCCGTTCTCCTCATTAACACGTTGATTATGTATGATGAAAGTGGGAGGGATATACGTTGAAAAAACTATATATCGGCTTTTTTAGTTTACTTGCGATTTGTATTGGCATTGGTATATTTTATTTTTCTTTTTATCGGCAAGAAAAAATGGAGTTTCCAAAAGACGTGACAATGCAAACTGCATGGGGAAAACCGTATGCATTCAACAACATGGAGCCGAAAGTGCGCCTATTAGAGTTTGTGTACACAAACTGTCCGGACATTTGTCCAAGTACGTCATTTCAAATGAAGCAGTTAAAAGAGAGATTAGAAAAAGACGGTTTATTTAAAACGAAAGTGGAATTTATTACAATTACGATCGATCCGAAACGCGACACACAACAAGTGATGCAAACGTATGCGAACATGTTCGGAGTAGAAAGTGACAATGAAGGATGGATTTTTTTACGAGGTAGTGAAGAAGATACAAAAAAAGTAGCGGACGCGTTTAACTTCCTATATCGCGATCCTGGAAACGGCATGCTTATTCATACAACACTCACATACTTTTTAGACGAAAATAACCGCGTTATCGACACATTCGGCATGGGCGAAAAAGGGTTTGACAAGGAAAATGTGTATAAACGCATAGTAAAAGAGGCGAAATAGCCTCTTTTTCATTGAAAAATCAACATCTTTCGACAATAATAGACATATATTCTATTTTTCTTTAAGGAGGGGCTTGCATTGGAAAAACATATACATATACCACATGCCCTGTTTACAAATGAACAGCTTTTGTTCAACGTCATGGACCAATTGTTCGATATCGTCTTTTTAATGAAAGTGGAAGAAGGGCCGCGCTTTCGGTATGAACGTGTTAGTCCAGCCGCCATCCATTTAGCGAGTTTAACGGAAAAAGATATCGGAAAATGCATCGAAGATATATATGATCATCACGTCGCGAATCATTTAAATGAACAATATACAAAAGCATGGAAAACAAAATCGCTCGTTACCTTTCGCGATCGTATGAATGTAGAAGGGATGCGTTTTGCGGAATCTACGTTAATCCCTATTGTAAATGAAAACAGCGAAGTGACACATATTGTCGCATGTACGCGCGAAATTACCGACATATTGCAAAAAGAAGAACAGCTAGAAGAAGCACGTCAATTAATTGATTCTTTATTTACCCATTCACAAGAAGCATTTATTTTATTTGATTTATTCGGACGAATCATTCGCGTAAATAAAGAAGTGGAACATTTATTCGGATTGCAGAAAGAAGAAATTGTCGGAAAAACACTTTCCGAAGTCATCCCAGCGTATAAAGAAAATATTGAACAAACATTGACGCGATTAAGCAAAGGGAAACCGTTACATGCCATTCGTTTGACGATGAAGAAGAAAAACAATGAAAACATATACGTTTCCGTTAATGCTTCTCCGCTGTTAGACAAAAACGGAAACATTATCGCAGGTTTTGCTAGTCTGTTGAATATTACAGATCTCATCCAAACGCAAAAGCAATTAAAACAAAGCGAAAAGTTGCATCGTCACATTGTTGAAGCATTTCCTGATGCGATTATCATTTGTACAGACGATGAAATCACATACGCCAATTCCGTTGCCCTTCATATGTTTAAAGCATCAACGCTTGACGATTTAAAAAGCAAGCCGATTCAACAATGGATCAATACAGTCCAACAACCAACCATCACAGCAATAAATGGCGAAATCATCCCCGTATACATCGACGTACTCCCATTTCCATATGAGCTGAAACGGACTGAATTGATGCTCATTAAACCAATCGAGCCGATTGCCGCAAGTCAAAAAGATGAAACGTATATAGAAAGAAACGAGTTTGTCGAAAGGCTAACCGATCTTCTTTTTACACATGAAGGAGTTGCCATCCTTTTAATTGACGTGTACCAATTCAAAGCGATCCATAGCTTCTTCGGTTATGAAAAAGGCAACAAGCTATTAAAACAAATCGGCATCCGTCTTCATGAAGCGATCAAGACAAAAGCGATGTGGACAAAAATAGGTGACGATCAATTTGCGATTGTTCTTTCCTATAAAAGACAAGATGAAGTGAAACAGCTTGCAAATACGATAAAAGAAACGCTCCAAGAACCTTACACCATCGGCGATCAATCGATTCGAATCGGCGTTCATATTGGCATTAGTTACGCATTCGACGCTCAATTATGCGCAGAAACGCTAATCAATAATGCAGAAAAAGCGTTATATTTCGCAAAAATGGAAGGAACAAACATTATCAAACCATACGAGCCGCATATGTCAAACGCTTTTACGCGAAAAATTCAGCTTGAAAACGCCCTTTCATCAGCTGTGGAAAACGAGGAGCTTTTTTTGCTCTATCAACCGAAAGTAAATTTCCATACGCGTTCGTTCAGCATCGAAGCTCTCGTCCGTTGGAAACATCCACAGTTTGGGTTTGTGAGCCCTGCAGAGTTTATTCCAATGGCAGAAGAAACGAACGCCATTTACGACATCGGAAAATGGGTGTTACGCCAAGCATGCCGCGATCTTACATTTTTACGTCAAAATGTAGCTGGATGCATGAAAGTCGCTATCAACTTATCCGCAAAACAATTTTTAGACGAACATCTCGTGGAAGATATTCGGCATATTTTACAAGAAGAGCTCTGTGACGCCTCGTGCTTTATTTTCGAAATTACTGAAACAACGATTATTAAAAATCCTGAGCACGTCGCAAAAACGTTAGAACAGTTAAAACAACTCGGCTTTTCGATTGCGGTAGACGACTTTGGCGTCAGCTACTCGTCACTTGAATATTTAAATCGCTTCCCGATCGACGAAGTGAAAATTGATCGCTCGTTTATTCAAAACATCATAAACAATGAAAAAAGCAAAGAAATTGTAAGTGCCATTATCTCTTTAGCGCATAATTTACAGTTAACTGTTACCGCCGAAGGAGTCGAAACGAAACAACAAGCACAATTTTTAATTGAAAAACAGTGCGAGCAACTGCAAGGTTTTTACTTTAGCCGCCCGGTATCGCTCGAACAACTGCCAAACACGATCGTATCATTACAACAAACGGTTAACACATTAAAATCCCCGATGTAACTCGGGGATTTTTTATACGAGCACCGCGCGATCGCTCGCGAATTGGCTGCCGCGAATGCGCTGAAACTCTTGAAGCAACGCTTCGACAGTCAGCTTTTTCTTTTCTTCTCCACTCGCTTCAAAAATAATTTGTCCACCGTCCATCATAATAAGCCGATTGCCTAATTGGACGGCTTGTTCCATATTGTGCGTCACCATTAACGTCGTTAAGCGATATTGTTCAACAATTTGTTTCGTTAAATTTGTAATGAGCTGGGCGCGCGCAGGGTCTAACGCTGCGGTATGTTCATCAAGAAGTAGCACATGCGGTTTCGTAAACGTCGCCATTAACAGCGACAACGCTTGTCGTTCTCCACCAGATAATAAGCCGACTTTGGCATGCAGACGATTTTCTAATCCAAGTTGAAGCGTAGCAAGAGTTTCTTTAAAAAATTCGCGCCGTTTTTTCGTTACCCCGAACTGTAACGTCCGTCTAACCGTTCGGTTATAAGCGATCGCTAAATTTTCTTCAATCGTCATATTTGGTGCCGTTCCCGCCATCGGATCTTGAAAAACACGCCCGATATAACGCGCACGGTCATGTTCACTCATCGTTGTCACATTTTTTCCGTCAATGACTACTTCCCCTGTATCTGGCGCAAGTCGCCCTGAAATAATGTTCATGAGCGTTGATTTTCCTGCCCCATTACTCCCAATAATTGTAACAAAATCACCCGGCTGAAGCGACAGCTCAATATGTTTTAGCGCCACTTTTTCATCGAGCGTTCCTTCGTTAAATACTTTCGTAATCTGCTTGAGTTGAAGCAACGGCTGCACCTCGCTTTCTCGCTTTCCGCTGTTTTTCCGCACGCGTTGCGACCATTTGCGGAACGACAAGCGCTAAAATGACGATCAAAGCAGTAATGAGCTTCACATCACCCGTTTCTAAAAATTGGACACGCAACGCAAGCGTAATGACTATGCGATATACGATCGCCCCTAAAATGACAGCAAGCGTCGCCCGCACAATCGTTTTCGCCCCAAACAGTGCTTCCCCGATAATGACTGACGCTAAACCGATGACGATCATTCCGATGCCCATGCCAATATCGCTAAAACCGCTATATTGTGCAATCAACGCCCCTGAAAATGCGACAAGCGCATTCGACAAACCAAGCCCGATAATCGTTAGGCGATCCGTATTACCTGAAAAACTAGCAATCATTTTTTTATTGTCACCAACTGCCCGAAGCGCCAAACCGACTTCTGTTTTTAAAAATAAATCCATAATCATTTTCACAAATGTCACGAGTACAATCCCAAATATCACAATCGCCCACGTTTTCGGGGCAAAAGGAATGATTGTTGCTAAAGCTTGATTGAAACGTTGAAATGCTGTCGTAATGATCGTCATAACCGTTTCTTGTTGTAAAAGTGGAACGTTCGGTTTGTCCATAATGCGCAAATTGATCGAATATAAAGCGATCATCATTAAAATTCCTGACAATAACGGATTAATTTTTCCCTTCGTATGCAAAAGCCCTGTCGCACATCCCGCTAAAAAGCCAGCACCAAGCGCCGCAAGCGAGGCGATGAACGGATTGACGCCACCGACGATAAGGACGGAAGCGACAGCCGCTCCCGTCACAAAGCTTCCGTCCACCGTCAAATCGGGAAAATCTAAAATGCGAAACGATATATACACACCAAGCGCCATAAGCGCATATAACAATCCTGCTTCTATGGAACTAAACAATGCTGTAATCATACGATCCATCCTTTGCGTTATTCAATAAATTCCGCCATGCTATCCCATTCGCTGCGCCATTCCACGCCCATGTCTTGCGCTGCTTTTTTATTAATAACAAGCTTCAATTTTTGCGGATATTGCACCGGAAGTTCAGCCGGCTTTTTCTTTCCTTCTAAAATGTCCGCCGCCATCACACCTGCTTCATAGCCAATATCATAGTAGTCAAAACCGTATGCCGCAAAGCCGCCGCGCTTCACGGAATCTAACTCCCCAACAAAAAGTGGAACATCTTGATCGTTTGCGACTTGAATGACCGACTCAAGCGCGGAAACGACGGTGTTGTCTGTAATGACGTAAAAACAATCGACTTTGCCAACTAACGATTCAGCTGCTTGCTTCACTTCCGCCGATGTCGACACCGACACAGGTACGATCGTTAAATCTGTGCCTTCCATCGCTTTTTTCACCGCATCAATTTGAGCAACGGAGTTCTGCTCTCCCGCATTGTAAATCATACCGACGCGATTGCCATCAACATATTGATCAATAAATTGCACCGTTTTCGGGATCGCGTCTGGATGTGTATCCGTCGTCCCTGTCACATTCCCCCCCGGCTGTTCCATCGATTGCACAAGCTTTGCTCCAACCGGATCCGTCACAGACGTAAAGACGATTGGAATGTCTTTCGTTGCATTTAAGGCGCCAAGCGCGCTCGGTGTCGAATTGGCGAAGATTAAGTCAACACCATCTGCAACAAAGTTGTTGGCAATTGTTTGGTTATTGTTCATATCTCCTTGCGCAATTTGCACATCGTATTCCACTTTTAATCCTTTATCTTCAAGCGCCTTTTTAAATCCGTTAAACGCCGCATCGAGCGATGGGTGTTCAACAATTTGTGTCACGCCAACTTTATATGTTTTCTCCCCACTCGTTTCTTTCGACGTTTTCTCTTCGGAACATCCAGCAAGCACACTACCTGCAAGCAACAACGCTCCACACATGTTTAACCACTTCATTTGTATCCGTTACAGAAAACTTACAAAACTTTATAAATAATCTATTCATTATTTATAAAGTTTACGTTTCCTTCCTTGTTCATCGCGCCCGATTTCGCCGA
>NZ_JBPODS010000002.1:0-132419 GCF_051200995.1 Anoxybacillus eryuanensis
GGATGTCCTCTCTTTTCCAACTCTTTATCCAACTCATCAAGGACGATGTTGGAAAGGAGCGGACTTAATGGACCACCTTGTGGTGTTCCTTTCTCCGTACTTGAAACCACTCCATGAATCATGACACCCGACTGTAAGTATTTGCGGATTAATTTTAATAACGGTTTATCGTGGATTCTTTTCGCCAATGTGCTCATCAGTCTGTCGTGGTTGACCTGATCAAAGAACTTTTCCAAATCGATGTCTACAACCCATCGGTATCCTTCTTTGATATATCCTTGTGCTTTCCTCACTGCATCATGGGCACTTCGATTTGGGCGAAAGCCATAGCTATGTTCGGAAAACATCGGGTCATATATCTTCGACAATACCTGGGCAATCGCCTGTTGAATCAAACGGTCTGTCACGGTTGGAATACCTAGTAACCGAACACCGCCATCAGACTTCGGGATTTCGACTCTTCGGACAGGCTTCGGTTCATAAGTGCCTTTGAGAATCGCTTCTTTGATGAATTGCCAATTTTCGACGATGTGCGTTCGCAGGTTTTGTACGGGCATCATATCTACTCCGTGGCTTCCCTTATTTTGTTCTACTCGTTTCAATGCGAGAAGCATGTTCTCCCGTGACAGAATTTGATTCAAAATCATCGTTATTCTTCCTTCCGTAAATAGCTGATCTTTTTATGCCAGTCGTCACTCCACCCTCCAAAAGATCCCCCACGGGGTTCACCGTTTCCTTTCTCTTGGGAGGTTCTATGTTTTCTGTGTTCACCATGACAAACTGAATGCCAAGGGCTATTTTCTCTTGATTGTTCAGTCCTTCCGAATCGTTCTAGACCGATTCGTACTATGACCTCTGCTGACTTCTGATGGTTCAGCTACTTATCACTAAGTAGGTTATGAAGGGTACTTCATGTATCCATCAGACCTCCTCGGGTAAGGGTGCAATCTTTCCTTCCATCTATCTGCTTCATTTACTCTGTATCACCTTCGGCAGAAAGGACTTTGTTTTGTTTGGCAGACTCATCCAATGATACCTAGCCTTATATGAAGTTCGTGTTCCTCAGACCGGAAGTTTGCCGCTCGCTTCCTTCAGATTCCGCGTCGCCACGGACACCCTTGCGTTAGGCTAACTGCTACTTCTGCCCTCGCAGTTCGGGACTTTCACCCTAGAGATTGCACCCATGCCGAGCACACCAAAAAACCGAAGGCGAATCGCCTTCGGTTAAAATGGCCGTGGAAACGGTCCCGGACCTGGACAAACAACATGTTGATGCGATACATCGTTGACTACTGATTGCGTATGAGGAAAATAATGTTGATGCTGGAACAAATGATGATTCACATACGTCGTATGTGACGGATGAATGTGCGGCACAATCGTTGTTTGCATTTGATGCTGTGTACAACATTTCGTTGGATGAACGATTGGCTGCATCATATTTGGACGACAACGCATATTTCATACCCCTTTCGCATTAAAGTTTGTTACACTTCTAGCGTATGTGCAAAGGGGTATACATGTACTAATGGAAATACCTAATTTTACATGAACGTATAAATGTTATGCTTCATATTCGCAAAAATAACGACTGTAGCCCCAATTAAAACAAAAAATAAGTATAAAATTTTTTTGCTCATCGCTTCTCTCTCCGCAGTTCGTATTGTTCACAAATATACATTCTACTTCATTCTTTCTTATTCGACAAGAAGGGAAAACTTTGTCTTTTTTTGCGCTTCCCTCGGAAATAACATAAAAAATTTCCTTCTTATTTTTACAGTACATGATATAATATTCTAGGGGATTTTTTATAAAAATTGGAGGGAAAATGATGTCAAAATGTCCATTTCATGCCCTTTTTAATGAGCAAGGAGCCATTCAGCTGTTCCGTAAAAAAAATCAAAAAGAAAATGAAGATATGAATCTTCGTCCTTCTACATCTTCACACGTTACAACGTATTATCGACAACTCCTTTCAAGCGATCGAAAGCAACAAGTTTCTTTCATTGGATTAACAGAGAAAGATGTGCAACAACTTGTTTCAATTCGTCCGCTTTTTGCTAAGCATGTCGAACGAATTGTCAATGCGTTTTACGATCAAGTTGGGCAAATGCCACATTTGAGACGCATTATTGACAATCATTCCACGATTGATCGCTTAAAACAAACGTTGCGCGCTTATCTAATGGATATGGTCTCTGGAGAAATTGGTGAACAATATATTATTCGGCGAAAAGTGATCGGCAACGTTCATAATCGGATCGGTCTATTCCCAGAATGGTATTTAGGCGCCTATACAATCATTCAAAATGAAGTGCTTCGCATATTAATGGAGGAGCTACCTCCGACAGAAGCAACAAACATTTACCACTCGTTTACCAAACTTTGTTCATTCGATATGCAAATTGCGATTGAAACGTATATTGAATCGTATACATCGTCTATGATGAAGTTAAATGAAATTGCAGAGTTGCAACATCGTTTAACAGAATCGTCTACAACACTTGCTTCAAGTGCAGAAGAAACAACTGCTTCTATTTTTGAAGTACAAAAAAATGTCCAAAACATGTTGAATGAAGTGACAAGTATTCAACGTCAATCTGTTCAAATGAGCGAACGAGTCGAAAAAGGAAAAGCAGATGTAAAACAAACGTTAACAAAACTAGACAGTGTTGCTACATTAATTGAAGGAACAAAATCGCTTACGAACGAACTGACCGATAGCTCGCGAAAAATCGGAGAAATCGTCAATGCGATTCGCAACATTTCAAATCAAACAAATATTTTATCGTTGAATGCGAACATTGAAGCTGCACGTGCGGGTGAACATGGAAAAGGGTTTGCAGTCGTCGCAAATGAAGTGCGAAAACTTGCAACGCAGACGGAACAATCGCTTGACTACATTCAAAATCACATTGACATTGTTCAACAAACGATTCGCAAATTTGAACAGGCGTTTCAACAAATTGTCGACGAAACGAGAGCATTCCGACAAGCAAATGAAAGTATCATTCATATTTTCGATCAATCTGTTACTGATGTAAAATCAACAAGTAAAAAAATCGATCAATTTACTTCGCTCATTAAACAGTTTCATCAAATGTTTGATGAAATTTCATCCGCTGCCTCACAAATTGCTGAAATGGCCGAACAATTAAACGATTTAAATCAAGAATTGACCGAAAAGTTCAATTCGTAATTGTTAAACGGAGGAAGATGACGATGAAGCACCCACGGCTGAAATACGAACAACGGACGTTTGCTCATATCGACGAAATGGCGGAAACGTTGCTCCACGAAATAAACGAGCAGCTCATTCGCATCGATATGGGAATTCTCCCGAATGATGTACCATCACGCAACTATGCGAAGTTTCGTCTCATGCATTTGCAACGTTCGTTCGGAGAGAGCATCCCGCTCTCATTTCGTTCAACATATAACTCTTTATGGAGTCAATTGTATCGTCTCGAGCATCAAGGTGATTATAAACATCCTTATATAAAACAACTTTTGATTCAATTAAAAAACAATGATTCAAGCTCAGCTAAATGAAACAAATTATAGCACAATGATTTCAGCGATGCTCGAGCAAATAAACGATCATATGCAACTAGACGAAATACAAAAATATACAATTCAATTAATATTATGGGAGCTCGTTTCCAATGTCATTCGACATTCTACAAAAAAATATGCTACTGTACACATCAGCTGGTCAGATGAAGCGATCGTCATTGAAGTGATTGATGAAGGAGACGGCTTTCAATGGGAGGAAAAACTCAGCGCTCCTCCTCCTGATTTCACTCGTCAAGGAGGACGGGGACTTTTTCTCGTTCAACAGCTTGCTTCCCATTTTTCATTTGACGAAAAAGGGAAACGTGCTGTCGTCATGATCGCACGAAAAAAGGGGGAAAAACATGATTAACATTGTAACATATGGTGACAAAATCGTTGTCTCTTTTCAGCAAGATATTAACTTTGAAACATCACGCGTCATGGAAGAAACGATTCAATCACAGCCGTGGGAAACATCTCATTTACAAATTGATTTATCTGCTGTTCGATTTATTGATAGCTCTGGTGTTCGATTGCTGATTAGCTGGCTGTATCCATTAAAAGATCGAATGCGTATTGAAATGACAGGCGTTTCAGCACCTATTAAACATATATTATCTATCTGTCAACTTGATCAATTTGTAGACATTAAATAAAGGGGCTCTCGGCCCCTTTTTGCTATTTTACATGAATAGAAACGAATGTAATATCGTCATTTCCTTTATCATATTGCGTTTTTTCATTTATGTTCTTTACCATCTCATCAAACGTATGAGCCGTTTGCATCATGTCAGCAAGTTGTCTGGCACATTCTTCACCTAACACTTCGATCAATCCGTCTGTGTAAATCATAAGATAAGTGTCATGTTGAAACGAAATCGTCCCTTTTTTATATGGAGCATTGGATACAATGCCAATTGGAATGCCCCCTTCTTTAAGAAGCATCGCTTTTCGATTAGTCATCAATATGGCTGGCGGATGGCCTGCGTTTACATACTCCATGACTTTCTTTTTTACATCAATCGTTCCGTAAAAAGCTGTAAAGTAATATTTCGTTTCCTTTCCAAACAATTGAAAAGCATGTCGATTTAATTCATGCACAACAAGAAGGGGGTCTGTCACTTTCGTCATTAATCCATGTAACAAAGAACGAATCGACATCGCAACAAGTGCAGATGCAACACCGTGCCCCATGACATCAATCACAATAAAAGCATACATATGTGGACGAACTTGTTGCCAAAAATATAAATCACCAGACAGTTGTGCAGAAGGAATATACGTCCCGACAAAATGAATATGTTCATTATTCAGCGGTTCAGGAAGTAAACCTTCTTGAACGAGTCGGGCTAATTGTAAGTCTTCATTCATCTTTTTTTGCATCGTCCACATATGCCGATAACTTTCTACATATGCTTCATTCGTTCGTTTCAGTTGATCCATCGTTTCTTTTTGGCGATATGCCAATTGAACACGCGAAACGAGTTCGACCATTGTAAACGGCTTGCGAATGTAATCAAATGCCCCTGCTGCAAACGCTTCCTCTAATTTTTGTTCATCATCGTAACCTGTAACCATTAATACAGGGATATGATGCAATTGCTCATGTTGTTTCAATCGCCGACACCATTCAATACCATCTGTTTTCGGCATACAAATGTCCATTAAAATGACATCGACATGTTGGGATAAAATATATGCATATGCCTCGTCCGCATCTTCAAACGAATGAATGGAGATGCCTTGAATATGTTCGAGCATCGCTTCCATCATTTCCAATGTCGGCACGTAATCGTCTATAATCACTACTTTCATCTTCAGCCGCCCTTTTCGTTATACTTTTTCTATATTTCATTTATACACATCGCAGACCCGAAAAAGATAGCTTAAAGATGAAAGTTTTTCAAATTTTTTATTTTCCGCTAAAATGCGGACGACGCTTTTCTAAAAAAGCGCGAATACCTTCTTCGTGGTCTTTTGTTTTACGCATTTTCGCTTGATACGCTGTCTCCATTTGCAACGTGTTCAACAACTGTTCTTCGCTTAGATGAGCATACAACTGCTTTGTTGCGATCATCGCACGAATCGGTTTTGCTAGCCACTCCGTTACTTTCTGTTGAATCGCCTGCTCATCACCGATTTCATCAATCAGTCCCACTTCATATGCCTCTTGTGCACTCATTACTTTTCCTTCCCATATGATTTGCTTCGATTTGACATCACCAATTTTTCGTTTTAAAAAGAAATGCCCCCCACCATCTGGAACTAAGCCAATACCGATAAAATTCATTGCAACGCGCGCTTGTTCGTTTGCGATCACATAGTCACAAGCAAGCGCTAAACTAAATCCTAACCCTGCAGCTGCACCGTGCACGTAACTGATCGTTAGTTTCGGCAATTGATGTAACGTTATTGCAATTTGTTTAATCGTTTCCATCACTTCTATGAATGAATGTTCATTCGTTGACTGCAACATCGTTTTAATATCGCCACCTGCACAAAACCCTTTCCCACGACCGCGGATAATGACAATATCTGCCTCACTTTTTTCAACTTCCTTTAACGCCTGTAGCAACTCTGTTAACATTTTCTCGTTTAAAGCGTTCAGCGCATCTGGACGATTCAACTCAATTGTTGCAACTCGATCTTCATATGACAATACGATATGTTCCATCTTTCCCATCTCCTTCTTTCGTATGTTCGCTGTTTTTTTCGACATATGTGAGTAAAATCCTGCACAAAAAAAATAGAAAAAGACGACATTACCTGTCGCCTTCTTGTTTTGTACGCATGACAATCTCATATAGTCGTTTTGTTTGTTCACAAATATGCTCAGCACGGCAAATGGCAGAAATGACGGCAATTCCATCTGCCCCCGCTTTGATGACTTGTTCCGCTGTTTGTTCTGTAATTCCACCAATCGCAACGAGTGGAACATGTTTTTCGTGCGCACGAATATGTTCAATCATCGTCAGTCCACATGCTTGCTTTGCATCGTCTTTTGAAACGGTTGGGAAAATGGGACCTAGCCCGACATAATCGGCGTGAGCAGCAAGCGCTTTTTTTACTTCAGTCAAGTTATGAACGGATACCCCTAAATATTTATCCCCTATGCGATCACGAACTCGTTCTGCCGCTTCATCCTCTTGTCCGACATGAACACCGTCTGCTTGTAAAGCAAGCGCTAAATCCACATCATCATTCACAATAAACGGAATGTTACGAGCGCGGCATCGCTCAAACAATTGCTCAGCTAAGCGATATTTTTCAAGTCCTGTAAGCGCTCCTTTTCCTTTTTCGCGAAACTGAAACATCGTAATGCCGCCTTCAATCGCTTCGTCAAGCACGACAAGCGGATTTTTCGTACAATCGACGCTTCCCATCACGAAATATAACGATAACATATGTTTCATCATTTATTCCCCTCGAATGTGTGCGTATTCATTCACTTCTTCTGCTGTCGTCTCGTATAAAGCATTTAAAAATGCTATTTGAAAGCTACCTGGCGCTTTGGCATGTTTCGCTGCTTTTTCAGCTGCTATACCGTAATAAGCAAGCGCAGCGACAGATGACATCATCACATTTTCTCCTACACTAGCAAATGCACCTAACACCGAGCTTAATAAACAGCCTGTTCCTGTCACCTTCGTTAACATGGCATCACCGTTTGAGACGATCATTACTTTTTCTCCATCTGTCACCACATCATCTTTCCCAGTCACAACAACTGTACAACGAAACATACGCGCTGCTTTTTTGGCTACATGCTCGAGATCGCCTTGAACATCTCCTGCATCTACCCCTTTTGTACTTGCTTGTTCTCCAACAATACTTGCGATTTCGGATGCATTTCCACGTAAAATGGTAACGTTGACTTCGCGTAATATACGTTGGGCTGTTTCCGTACGATATGTTGTCGCACCTGCTCCGACAGGATCGAAAACAACGGGAACATTTGCTTCGTTTGCCGCTTTTCCGGCAATAACCATCGCTTCTACATCTGTTTCGTTTAATGTACCAATGTTTAATACAAGAGCACGTGCTAAACGAACCATATCGGCTACTTCTTCTTTTGCATAAGCCATCACCGGAGACGCACCTAATGCAAGCAAACCGTTAGCAACAAAATTTGTCACAACAACATTCGTCATATTATGTACAAGTGGCGACTCCTCTCTGACGCGCGTTAACCATTGTCCAACATTCATCGTGTATTCCCCCTTAAAAAAATAAAAACTAGTCGGACAGAATCGACTAGTTTGTACTTACAAAACATAGCCTACTTCCCTCCGCTGGTACAAACCAGATCAGGTTCAAAGGGTTGGAAAACTGATTGCGCGTTTTCCTCTCAGCCATCGCCATCCGGCACCCCTAGTAGCTTGATTGATTTTATTTTCTTCCATTTTAATATATTTTTTCTCGTTATTCAATATAAAACATTGTCAATTTTCGTTCACATTTTTATATAGATGTGTGATATACATCACTTACGCTACGGTGATTTTCCCCTATTGTTAAAGTGTTAATAAGAAAAGGAGGGGTTATCATGTTTTGTCATCAATGCGAACAAACGCCAACAGGGGGATGCACAGTCGTCGGTGTTTGCGGAAAAGATGAAACGATTGCAAGCTTACAAGATACGATTGTATTTGCGCTAAAAGGAATTGCTGCATATCGCACGCATGCTCATCAACTCGGATATACAGATCCATTTGTTGACACAACAACGCATGAAGCGTTGTATATGACACTAACAAACTCCAACTTTAACGTTCAAGAACATTTAGATATGGCGATGAAAGTCGGAAAAGCTGCTATTCGTGTCATGGAACTGCTCGATCGGGCACATACAGAACGCCTTGGCATTCCTCAACCTGTTCGCGTAACACAAAATAAAATTGAAGGAAAATGTATTCTCGTTACAGGACATAACTTATTTGCACTTGAACAGTTATTGAAACAAACAGAAGGCAAAGGAATTAACATTTACACGCATTCCGAAATGTTGCCTGCGCACGGCTATCCGCAATTGAAAAAATATAAACATTTAAAAGGAAACGTCGGAAAAGCATGGTACGACCAACGTCGTTTATTTGAAAAATTCCCTGGCGCCATTTTAGCGACAACAAACTGTGTGATGCCGATTAAAGGCTCGTATGCTGACCGCATGTTTTCATACGATGTAGCCGGATTAGAACATGTACAAAAAATCGAGAATGATGATTTCACACCGTTGATTGAGAAAGCGTTACAACTTCCAGAAGCAAATATCGAATCAGATGAAACATTAGTTACTGGTTTCCATCACGAAACAGTCATTCAAATTGCACCAGAAATTATTCAAGCTGTAAAGGAAGGGAAAATTCAACGCTTTTTCGTCATTGCAGGCTGTGACGCGCCTGGAAAAGGCGGCGAATATTATCGTTCATTAGCGACGTCTTTACCGAAAAACACAGTTATTTTAACGACATCTTGCGGAAAATTCCGCTTCAACGATGTAGATTATGGTGTCGTTCCTGGCACAAACATTCCGCGATATATTGACTTAGGACAATGCAATAACTCGATTTCGACTGTCAAAATTGCGATGGCACTTGCAGAAGCGTTTGGCTGTGAGGTAAATGAACTACCTGTCAGCATCGTTCTTTCATGGTTTGAACAAAAAGCGGTTGCCATTTTACTCGGATTGTTTAGTTTAGGCATTCAAGATATTCGGATTGGACCAAAAGCACCACACTTTATTTCTGAAGGTGTGTTGCGCGTATTGCAAGATATGTTTGGCCTCAAGCTCATTGGCAATGTGGAAGAAGATATGCAAGCGATGCTAGCACATTAAAAGGGCTGTTTCATTCAGCCCTTTTATATTCATGAAGCTTTATCAAGCCATACGCTCATATCAAATCCTTTTTCTGTTACGTATCCATCCACACTCCAAATGCGCTTTTTCGCTTTTTTTGCTTCCTCTTGTGCTTTATACAATTTTTTTGCATATTTTGTATCCGGCTCAAACACATAAGCAACACGTGCCAGCCCTTCTTGTACAATTTTTTCTTGATACAAAGTTCCATCCTCCAACCATATGTACGCAAGCAATCGACCGTAGCGATCATACGGTTTTTCTTTTGCACTTAATTCGACCGTCACTTTTTTGTGAAGAAGGACATCTTTAGCAAATTGCTTTGCTTCTTCACCATACGCCTGTTTTTCACGATACGTTTCTGGCGTGTCGATATTTAATAGACGAACGGTTACAATCTCCCCATCTTTTTTTATTTTGATTGTATCCCCATCAACAACATATTGTACTGTCGTAACAAACGTCGTTCCTTTATTTTGCTGTACACAACCGCTAATCAAAAAGATGATTGTAAATAAAATAAGCCATTTTCTCATAAATGTGTCATCTCACTTTCAAGATGTGAAATATCTGACTCACATTCTATATTCCACTTTCCTCCTTCAAACGAAACGATGGTCACACTCGTACCGTATACACGGCTATTTTCCCATAACTGTGCGAGCGTTTGCTGTTTCCAATATACAAGAAGCGTACGAATCACCATACCGTGTGTAACGACAAGAATATGACCTTCTGAATGAGTATGGGCAATATGCTGAATGGCAGCGACAGCTCGACGTTGCACATCAAGAAACGTCTCGCCAATGATCGGCTTGTATGCATCTGGGTTATGATAAAAATGATAATGATTTTGCTCGTCTACTTGGGCAATTTCTGCAATTGTTTTTCCTTCCCAATGACCTAAGTAAATTTCACGTAGTCGTTCATCAAAATATATTGGCACATGACGTTGCCCTAACACAATTTGCGCCGTTTCTTTTGTCCGATCACTTGGACTACAATACGCAGCAGTAAACGGGACAGTACGTAAGCGTTCCTGTAAAAGTGCTGCATGTTTTCTTCCTGTTTCAGTTAAAGGAGAGTCCTTCCATCCTTGCATTCTTTGTTGTACGTTCCACTCTGTTTCTGCATGACGAATGACGTATAACTTTAACATCTCTCAATCCTCCTCGAAATGAAAAAAGCAAGCTATATTCGCTTACTTTTTCAGTATGACATATGTTGTGAAATTTGTGCAAAAAATATCGACTCTAACGACTTTCCGTCTTGACAAAGTGTAGAAACTGAATCGTATATGAGCATTTGTCCTTGATGAATAAACGCGACAGTATCTGCAATTTCTTCAACAATTGACAGCATATGCGTGGAAAAAATGATCGCTCTTCCTTTTTCTTTTTCAGAACGAATAAGCCGTTTAAATTCCCATACCCAATACGGATCTAAACCGTTTGTTGGCTCATCCAAAATAAGCAATGGGGCGTCCGCTAAAAGCGCTTGCGCAAACGCGAGCCGTTGTTGCATTCCTTTTGAATATGTCTTTACTTGTTTATGTTGATCGTTTTCCAATCCAACGAGTGCTAAACATTGTTTAATGCGCTCCTCATTAGCCCCTTGCCATCGTCCAAATAGAGATAACACTTCGTAACCTGTAAACAAGGGAGGGAATTGCAAATGATCGGGCATAAACGAAAACCATTGTTTGTCGTTGTTTTGAATCGGTTGTCCGTTTATATATATGTTCCCTTTCGTTGGAGAGAGCTGTCCGATTAACATTTTAATAATCGTGCTTTTTCCTGCGCCGTTACCACCGCATAACGCTAAACATTGTCCCTTCTGAACAGAAAAAGAAATGTTTTCGACTTTATTTTGCTCGTTATATATTTTCGTCAATTGTTTCACTTCAAGCATGTCGCTTCCCTCGTTTCAACCATACATTCACTAAAAACAATGGCACAATTACCCATACACACGATATTACAATAAATGTAAAATGCCCACTTGCACTTTCTACCCATTTTGACCATTCATATAGTTGTGGTCCAAATATTGCGCTACTTTTCAAAGCGGCTACAGTCCAAATGCGCATGAGTTCAACCGGATTAAATATAATGGATAGGGTAAATAAGAAAATGGTCCATTGCTTTGGAACGATTGATAACAAAAATAATACGATAAATTCATAAAATAAAACGAAAAACGCCCAAATAAATAAACTGACACCGAGGGCTTGTAAACGATTAGAGGAAACAAGTCCAACGAATAAAGCAATTGCTAAAAAAATACTCGTTAATACAATGGTTAGTACAAACGAAAGAAAAACAAACGCCGACCACGTCCCTCCTGTTGCAAAAAGAGCGACGCTTGCACTTCCATACCCGAGTGCAACTACTGTCCATAATGATATACAACTTCCCACATATAAACCAACTGTTAAAGAACGGGTAGAGATCGGATACGTTAATATGAGCGCCAATCGGCCGTCTTCTTTTTCCCCTGCAATAAACAAACTACCTGCTAATAGAGCAACGAGCGGAACAAGTAAAAGGGACAAATTTAATAAAGCTGCCGTCGAACGTGTGAATACTCCTGCTGCCTCGTGTCCGCTACTGGCGATCACAGTTGATGATAGAACAGCAAACAAAACAGCAAAAGTGATGAGCCATTTGCTACGAATCATCATCATCCATTGGTACTTTATCGCTGTATTCATCGTTCAAATCCCCACCGATGTTTTTTTAGTTGCTCATACGTCCATATCTCTCCTTTTCCTTCTTGTGCCATGTACTCTTTGGCGTGTTTTTCGTTTGCAAATGAAACGACCCCATAATTCATCGGCGTCCAATAATTTGGATTGTATACGTAAACAGCTTGCTCAAGTTCAATCCACTTCCCGTTTGTTACATCACGAACGTATTTCTTTGCCATGTCCTCATCGTTTTGTTCATTCATCCACTCAATCATGCACCCAATATCATCAAACTTATGCACCGTTCCATCTTTTAAAATCGCTTCTGTCGCATACTGTTCTGCTACGATACTCATATTGCAAACAACACATACATCAATATCTGGATTAATGTCTTCGGGTTCATACGTCTTCTCTCCACTACATGCGGCAAGAAAACATGCAAATAAAAGACTAGCGATTTTTTTCATATCTCATGCCCCTCCCATATGCAAACATAGACAAACTGCTTACTAATAAGATGCTCCCAAACAACAAAAGTCGCCATGATCGTTCGTTTGTTTCACTTTTCTTATGAATGACTTCCATAAGCGGAAAACGGTCTTCCCCTTGCGCCTGTGCTTGTGTAAAAAATGACTCTGTTGTATCAAGAAGTGCTAACGCCGGACTTTGAAAATAAAATTGCACGCTTGGCCATTTCCGCAACAGCCGACTATACATGGAACGAATGCGATGTGGGGTATCACCAATTCCATCATCGTTGAAATCATAAAACCGATAAGTATCCCAATAATTCCCTCTATGTCCATCATCGAATGCAATAGGTGTACCTTGAACAAGTGCGTCTTCCATGTTTCCCAAAAATTTATTTTTGAAAACAATTGTTTCGGGGTTTTCATATAAACTATGCAATGCACGATAGTTACCGATAAACTTATTGTCTTTTATATGACAATGACGTGCGTTTTGTAACGATACAGCTGTGCTATTATAAGATAATGTATTGTTGTGCATTACGACATGTTCGCTATCGTAAATAAGTGCCCCATACCCACGATAGTCTAATTGTCTAACAATCGTATTATGTCCGATATTAAACTGCTTTGACATCATCATCATGATTCCATTAATATTTTCTGTCAGCACATTTTCTTTTGCCACCCCTTCTTCAGCATACATGAAATGAATGGCATATCGGGCATTCGTTACTTCGTTTTTTTCGATCATTGTATGTTTAGCCCAATCTAAATAAATGCCATCTTGCACACGTGAAATATGATTTTCGCGCACAACAGCGTGGCTTGTCTTCAATAGGTGAATACCGTTTCCTCGTTGAGCAAAGTGAATATCTCGTCCGCGAATAGTATTGTTTAAGAGATTGATATGTGTTCCTTTTTCTACATAAACACCGTAATGCACCTGTTCAATACGTACGTGTTTTAACGTGACATGTGAACTTTCTTGAATGAGCACACCAGCCCCTTTTCCATACGCGCTGTTACGAACCGTTAAACCTTCGACATGAACCCGAGGGGCACGAATTGTCACAACATATTCGCTTCCTCCTCCATCAACTACCGCTCCAGGTTCAGCAACAAGATGAAGCGGCTTGCGAATGATAATTGGGCCTTTGTATATCCCTTTTTTCACGATTAACACGTCGCCAGTATGCGCTTCATCAATCGCTTGTTGCAACTGTTTATGTACTTCGATCTTTTCTCCATATACCGTTTTTGTAAAAAAAAGTGTAACGATCGATATGAGCAAAAAAAATAAGCTACGCATGTTTACTCAGTCCTCATGTTCATCTTTTATACATCCACATTAATGTAAATTTGTGAAGAAAAAAGAAAATATATGTGAACAAAACGTGAAAAGAGACGCTAATGAAGCGCCTCTTTCGATTGATTATGTTGTTCGAGCCATTGCAACAACTTTTCTGCTTCTAACGACTGACTAAAGTAAAACCCTTGGGCGAAATCGCAGTCCATTTTTTGTAATAAAGATACTTGTTCGTCACGTTCCACCCCTTCGGCAAGTACTTGTAAATCTAAGCTTTTTGCTAAGTGGATAATTGTATCGACGATCGTTGCATCTTTCGAATTATCCGTGATGTCACGAATAAACGAGCGGTCGATTTTCAATAACGAAACAGGCAAATTACGAATATAAGCAAGCGATGAAAAGCCGGTACCAAAATCGTCAATCGCAACTTGAATACCGATCTGTTTTAACTCTGTTAAAATATGTTTTCCTGTTTCGATATTTTCCATTAACCCACTTTCGGTTATCTCTAAAATTAAATAGTTCGGTGGAAACTGTGTTTCTTGCAAAATATTTTTCACATGCGTCACAAATTCTTTTCGATTTAGTAAAAATGGTGATAAATTCACTGCGAGCTTTAGTGTTGGAAAATGGGTTTGCCATTGTTTTACTTGTCGACACGCTTCTTTTAACACCCATGTTGTAATTTCAAAAATGAATCCGTTTTTCTCTGCGATTGAGATAAACTCTAATGGTGAGATCGCTCCAAGCGTCGGATGTGTCCAACGCATGAGCGCCTCAACTCCCATAATGGCTTTGTTATCTAGCGACACTTTTGGTTGGTAGCATAAATAAAACTGATTGTTCAATAATGCGAGCGGCAATTCTTGTTCAATCATCGTTTTTCGATTTTGCTGTGGATGATAAAAATGGTATCCTTTTCCTCGTTCCTTTGCATAACAAAGCGCTTGATCGGCTTGCTTCAACAACGTGTCTAAATCCGTACCGTCCTGTGGAAAGAACGTCACTCCAATAGAAAGGCCTGATTGGATGACATGTTTTTTATATCGAAATGGCTCTACAAACGATTGAAGTAAATGCTCCATGCGTGTAACAATTGTCTCTTTGTTCACGTCATGTAACACGATGACAAACTCATCGCCACCGATACGAGCAAAAAAGTCTTCCTGTTGCAAATGTTGCTGAATGCGACGAACAGCTTCTTGCAGAAAGAAATCCCCTGCTTGATACGAAAAACGATCGTTAATCCACTTAATTTTGTCAAAATCAATATAACATAAGGCAAATGGTTTCTTTTGTTGAATCATATGTTCCACATACGTTTCAAAATAAAAGCGATTAGGAATATCCGTTAACGAATCGAAATTTTTCAATTTTGCAAGTGCTTCCTCGCAACATTTCCATTTCGTAATATCTTTCGCAACAACAATCACATGTTCAATCTCATTTTTTTCATTTAGCAATGGTTGAGCATGCATATAAATCCATATAAAGTGCCCTTCACGTGTTCGCCAACGACATTCAACGGTTGTTTCCTTCTCTTTTGTGGCGTAAATCATATGTAACTTTTCCATCAAAATAGGGATATCATCATGATGGACAAAAGAAAATAGTTCGTGATTGCAAACTTCTTCTTTACATTTCAGCACATGTTGGGCGCTTGGCGAAACGTACGTAATTTCTCCATCTGATGATAAAATAAATGTAAATTCAGACGCCATTGAAGAAAGAGAAGACGTCAGACGCATATCAATAAAAGGTTCATGCTGGTATGTCACAACAATGGCTTGTAGCACCCCCTCATTGTTACATAAAGCCGTTGCTTGTACATATACATTTTTTTGTTCATTTTCTTCCTTTAAGATTTCATACGAAATCATGCGACCATGTTCTGCATCATAAATAAACTTTTTTAGCAGCCCTCGATTCACATGAAGATGATAAAAATGACGAAAAAAATGTTCGTCCGCTCCTAAAATTTTTCCATCTGGAGCCATAACAGCGATTGCTTGCCTCATTCTATTTCATCCTCTTTGTCGTTAAAGTTCTATCTTCATTTTCACTAAAAACGGTGAAAAAATCAACAACGTTTCTAATATTTCTGAATAATATCCTTTTTTAGGAAAGCGCACGACGTTAGATCGTGCGCTTTTCCCATAAAATGAATAAGCTAAGTATGCTAACGAAAATCGTTGCCCCCATATCGGATAAAATGGCGATCCATAACGTTAACCAACCTGGAATAGTTAATAGTAGCGCTGTTGCTTTTAACGAAAGCGCAATGGCGATGTTTAAACGAATGGTACGATTTACTCGCCGAGCAATTACGATAGCTTCCGGCAATTTTCCAAGATGGTCTTGCATAAGCACAATATCAGCTGTTTCAATCGCACTATCTGTCCCTTTTCCCATAGCGATACCAAGATGCGCATGAGCAAGCGCAGGGGCATCATTCATTCCGTCTCCTACCATCGCTACCGTATCATTTTTCATTAACTCTTTTATTTTTTCTACTTTTTGTTCTGGAAGAAGTTGCGCGAATGTATGTGTCACTCCAACTTGTTTAGCAACTTGTTCAGCCGTTTTTTTGTGATCTCCTGTTAACATAACCGTGCGCCGGATACCAATACGATGTAGTTGTTGAATGACCTTTTTGCTCTCTTCTCGTATTTCATCAGCGATACCGAATAAACCAAGTATACGTTGTTCATCTGCTACAAAAACAATCGTACGTCCTTCGCATTTTAACTTTTCGGCATCTTTTTGAATTTGGTCGGTGAACAGTTGGTGATCAAACATTCTTTCATTTCCGATACGATACCATTTTCCATCGACTTTTCCTTCCATACCACTCCCTGTTCGTGTTGCCATCTGCTCTGGTTGTTTATATGCTATGTGATGTTGTTTCGCTTTTTGGACAATGGCTTGTGCAAGTGGATGGGAAGATACACTTTCTAACGATGCGGCGATGTAAAGCAGTTTATTTTCATCGATGTATGCAATAACATCTGTTACGTGCGGCTTTCCTTTTGTAATCGTTCCTGTTTTATCAAAAGCAATCGTACGTACACGTCCAAGTGTTTCTAAATGAACGCCGCCTTTCACTAACACTCCTTTTCTCGCGTTCCGCGTCATACCCGCTAACAAAGCAATCGGTGAAGATAAAATAAGCGCACAAGGACATCCAACAATTAGAACGGCTAACCCTTGATATAATGCATCATGCCAAGATGCTTCAAACCATAACGGTGGAACGATCATGACGAATAACGAAACAATCATAATGAAAGGAGTATAATATTTCGCAAAACGATGAATGAATAATTCAAGCGGTGTTTTTGTCTCTTGCGCTTCTTGCACGAGATGTAAAATTTTTGACAAAGAGCTGTCTTTATATTGTTTTGTAATTTGAACATGTAACATCCCTTCATTATTCACACTTCCACCGTACACACTCATTCCTTTTTCCTTTTCAATAGGCATTGCTTCGCCTGTGATCGCCGCCTCATTGACGGAGCTTTTTCCTTCAATAACAACACCATCTGATGGAATTTTTTCACCAGGGCGAACAAGCACTACATCGCCAACTTGTAACGACTCAATGGGAACGACATGCATTTGTCCGTTTGATATAAGAAGCGCTTCTTTAGGCGCTTGTTTCAGTAACATGTCAAGCGAGCGACGCGCTCGTTCCATACCTAGTCCTTCTAAATATTCGTTAATACCGAATAAAATGGCAACGACAGTCGCTTCTTTCCACTCACCGATTCCAAACGCCCCGATCAAAGCAATCGTCATTAACGTATCCATATTGAAACGAAAACGAATGATATTTTTCAACCCTTTAACAAATGTTTTATATCCACTAAGTGCTATCGCAGTCATATAAATAACAATGCTCGCACCATCTATGCCCAAACGCTCGAGCACGAGTGCCGTCAAAAATAGAAAAATAGAAGCACCTACAAAATAGAGGAGCGGGTTTCGTTTTTTTGGCGCCTGCTCATCATCTGCTATATATGCTCCATCAGTTGCTAAAATCGTCCGTACTTTTTCTAAATCGATTCGTTCATGTACACGTAATTTTCCGCTATTATAGTTCAACGTTGCTCCTTCGCCATACGGAAGTGATTGAATTTGTTCTTCTAATGCTCGCGCACAATTGGCACACGTTAATCCTTTGACTCGATATTCTTTCACTTTATTCCCCCCTAATGGTCGCGCGCATGACGAATTGTTTGCTCGAGAATGTGCAATACATGCTCATCATCATGCGAATAATATAACGTCGTTCCTTCCCTCCGATATTTAACTAGACGTAAGTTTTTCAAAAATCGGAGTTGATGAGATACAGTTGATTGTAAAAGTGATAGCCGATTCGCAATTTCAGTTACTGAAAACTCGCCAGATGAAAGTAAATGTAAAATACAAATGCGCGTCGGATCACTTAACGCTTTAAACGTTTGCGATACGATGAAAAGCGTTTCTTCATCTAACTGCTCATATTGCTGTTCCATGCGATCTCCCTCTTTCAATATATGAATATATGTTCATGTAAGTTAATGAAATTGTATAATTTTTCGTAAAAAAAGTCAACATTCGTTTACGAACGCTGACTAAGTAACGCATATAAGTCATGCAACGTATCAATTTGCAACCGTTGCAACTCCGTAAAAACTCGCTTCCAAATTTCAAATAAACTCATGACATCCCCTTTTGCTGTATGACGGTCAATCGGGGAGAGTTGATAAAATGAAAGAGCATCATCAAGCGTTGGAAATGAATCGTGATATATGCATTCCATAATTTTTCTCATTTCTATTGCTGTTTGTTGTAAAACTGTACGATAGTTGCGTGATAAAAATTCATTTAAAAATGCGACATCATGCTGAATATGATAGCCGAGTAAAATGCTGTGGTTCAAAAAAGAAAGGATATGATGAATCTCCTCTTCTAGTAACGGAGCGCATGCGACATCGTCATTCGTTATCCCTGTAAGCGCAACAACATGTTCTGGAATACAGCGTTTTGGTCGGAATTCGGAACAATATAAATCAAGCGATTCGCCCTTTTTTGTTTTTAAAGCAGCAAGCGAGAAAATTTCATCTCCTCTTTGCGGAGAAAAACCTGTCGTCTCTGTATCTAATAAAATAAACATCACGTCAGAAAGTGGCGTTTCAAGTGAATACGTATGTTTCTTTGCTTCTTTCATCATTTTTCGAATCCACGCCTCTTGTTGAAAAGTTGGGCCGACCGCTGTTGCTTGATCATATCGAAGACCAAGCGATAATATGCGGCTGATCCATTGAAACGGCCGTTCCATTAATCACACCCACTTCCTTGCATAACGTTGCACTTTTTTGGCTACTGTCAACGCTCTTTTTAATCGTTGTTTTTCTTCTTTCGACAAATGACGAACGACCAAATTGTTCCCTTTTACCGAACAACGTAAACGAAAATACAAAAACGTTTGAAGCGCTTCTTCTATCCGTTCAAATAACCGTTGTGAACAACCATTTTCATCATACCAACGTGTTAATCGCTCAAATGTTGAATGCGCATCAATAAATTGTTTTTGAACAGCAACCCATTTTAACATATGATTGAGCTGAACATATCCTCCTTGTTTTATATCAATCATTCCACTGTTTTCTCCCCAACGTTCTACGTACACGCGACCAAAAGGACCGATAGGAACAAAAGGAATACGAATGCTATCAATCATTCGGTTACGCAAAGAAAAAGTTGTTGCTATTTTTTTATATAACGTTTCTTTCAGTTGGATAACTAATGAATACTCGCCATAAATCGGACGCATATCAACCAACATAGACAAATAACGAATATCATCTATATGCTCATTTTGTACATATTTGTCGATTTGCTCTCCCCAATCATCCGTTTCTTTTAGCCATCTTTTATTTGTCGCCATCACATACCCTGTACAATATGGATAGCCGATTTCATTTAAAAAAAGAACACCTATGCGTGCGTACTCACGCATATATACATAACAATCTTCTTTTTCACTGCGCAAACATGAAAAAATCACTCCGTTATCTTGATCTGTCCAAACGGTCGGCTCCTTCCTTCCGCTACTCCCCATCACAAACCAACAAAAAGAAGAAGGTTTTTTGCCAATCCCCTTTCGATCAACTTCTCGTTCAGCTAACAACAACGCTTGTTTCATGAGCGTATCATGGCACATACAAAGCGCATCGTATACTTCGAATATACGGGAAAAAGAAATTGAAAAAGAAGAGAGGAGAAAAGCAACTTCATCGTGAAGTTGCTTAAGTTCTGACATATCGTTACATTGTTCCGCCCGAACGATGATTGTTTCAAAATCATTCATAACATCACCATCTTCATGACGAACGAGATGGAACAACTGTTGTCGTTTGTTGATAAGCTGGATCTAATTGTTCTGGATATCCGTACGAACCATGCTCACTAATATCAAGTCCGGAAATTTCTTGTTCAGGCGTCACCCGTAAACCAATCGTCTTTTTTAAAGTATATAAAACAATAAACGAAACAATCGCCACGTACACCGCTGCACCTAAAACACCGATCGTTTGAACGATAAGCTGATCAACCCCTCCTCCATAAAACAACCCTGGTTTTCCTATTCCTGTAATTTCCACTAAACGCGGTGAAGCGAAAAAGCCTGTTGAAATCGTACCAACAATGCCCGCTATACCATGAACAGAAAATGCGTAAATTGGATCATCAATACCTTTTCGTTCAAAATATACAGACGTCCAAAATGTAAATGATCCGGCAACGGCACCAATGACTGCAGCTGCCCACGGTTCGACAAATGCGCATGCTGCTGTAATCGCAACAAGAGCCGCTAATACGCCATTAACCATCGCTGGAATATCCGCTTTTCCAACGAGCCATTTTGCTGTCAAAATAGAAGCAATTGCTCCAGCAGCTGCTGCAATATTTGTCGTCAACGCTACATAACCAAAAAATCCATCTGCTGTCCCCATCGTACTTCCTGCATTAAATCCAAACCAACCAACCCACAATACGAAACCACCAATGACTGTATATACTTGATTATGTCCCGGGATGTAATTTGGTGTCCCGTCTTTATTAAACTTTCCAATTCTCGGGCCTAATAACATCGTTGCAATGAGCGCTGCAATTGCACCTTGTAAATGAACGACCGTCGATCCTGCGAAATCTTGCATGCCCATTTCTCCAAGCCATCCACCTCCCCATACCCAATGACCGATGACTGGGTAAATAGCGATCGTAAAAATCGTTCCGAAAATAAAGTAAACCGATAGTTTTGCACGCTCAGCGAATCCTCCCCACGCAATCGCTAAAGAGACACCGACAAAAGCAAGTTGGAATAAAAATTTCAGTTCAAGTGGCACATTTGCCCACGAAAGCGAAGAAAACGTCTCTTTTCCTTCTTTTAAAAACCATCCTTCTGTTCCAATAAATCCATTTCCTTTTCCAAATGTAATAGCAAAACCTACAGCCCAAAATGCAAGCGAAGCGATCGCAAAACTTAATATTTGCTTTCCAGCGACATGGCCAGCATTTTTCATTCGCGTTGAACCTGCTTCTAACAAAGCAAATCCGACTTGCATTCCAATGACTAAAATCGCCCCTAACATGACCCAAAGTGAATCAAGTGCAAAACTCAACTGTGCCTCATTCATTCTTATCTCTCCCTTATGTTATTTTTTATAACATTTATGGTTATAATATATTACATAAAGAAATGGAAATGCAACAGTTTTTCGAAAATTTTTTATTTTTATGTTACTTTTCATAACATATAAAAAGAGTGCCCCGTTGGAGACACTCCTACAATTAAATGAGAAACATGGCGACAATGGTCGTTACAATTAATCCTGTAACAACTGGCACAACATTTCGTCTTGCTAACTCAAAAGGGCTAACACCACAAATCGCAGCTGCTGGAATGAGGGCCCAAGGTACTAACGTTCCTCCGCCAACCCAAATCGCAGTAATTTGACCGAGTGCTGTTAACGTGGCTAAGCCCGTGCCAATTCCGGTTGCGAACAAATTCGCAATAGAACCGACGAGCGAAATCCCTGAAAACCCTGAACCGTCCAATCCAGTAATTGCCCCTACTCCTGCTAACGTAACTGCTCCTACTTCTTTACTTAATGGAACAACACTAGATAAGGCAACACCTAAATCATTGACAATGCCATGCGACTGTTTTGGTAAAAATTCTCCAATAATCGCTTGGAATCCGGAATCTCCTAAATAAAAGAACGCTGCAATTGGAATGACCGGACCGAACACTTTAAAACCGAATTGAAATCCTTGAATGAATAAGTCTGTAATTTGTTCTAAACTGCTCTTTTTGTATGCAACTATCGACAAAAGAGATAAAATAAAAATCGCTGTTCCTCCAATTAATGCGGTTGCATCTCCGCCTTGCAATTGGAAATAATACATAGCTACAACGTCTAACCCAAATAAGAGCGGAATAAGAAATGCAAAGATTACTTTCATCCGTTTCGTTAATAAGTGAGACTGTACTTCACTAGCCTCGATCGAAACCGCTTCACCTTGTGGAATGTTGCCTTTTTTCATGTCGCGACGCAATAAGAAAAAGGCGGTTGTAACAGTGACAATACCCATAACAAAGACGAGCGGAATGCTTGCTGAGATGACCTCAGATACAGGAATACCGGCCGCATCTGCTGTTAATTTCGGTGCCCCCTGAATAATAAAATCACCTGATAGCGCAATGCCATGGCCGAATAAATTCATCGCCATTGCTACACCGAAAGACAACAAAAGAAACAATAAAAACAAGGTGGCATGATCCACCTTTGAACAATATAAAAATGTTATCAAAGAAAACGAAACCGCTTTGTGAATCCCTTCTCTAACGAGAGGGGATTTTCACATACAATCATTCTCGTCCTCTTCATTGAAAAAAACGGATATTTCAGGAGCATTTTCTGGAATGAACCTTCATCTTTGATTGGGAGCTTGCGCTGCGGAGATTTGTAGTAGCATTTCTGGTGGATGACGGTGTTGATGATGTCGAGGAACACCTTTTCGCCCAGCTGAACCGGCTCCGAACAAATGGGACACCGCAATCTTCCCACAATTTCAAACATGGTATCACCTCCCAATAATCAATTCCACAAAAATAAAAAAAGCCCTGCCAAACGGCAGGGACTACACAATAATTGCTGGGTATCCTTTCTTTTTCAACTCCGCCGCAAGCCGTTCCGCGTTTTTTCTGTCACTGAATGACCCAACTTGCACGCGGTAGAGTTTTTGGTTAGACGCTTTTTGTTGCGGCTTTTGTTGTGTCTGTGGTTGTGGTTTTGCTTTTTGCGGCAATCCTAAAAATTTAGCAACACCTCGTGCGTGCGCTTCTCCTACGGCTTTGAGAAACGCTTCATTTTTCAATAGCTTAGCATCGTTGCTGTCGATGAACAAGTTTTCGGTCAACACGGCAGGCATTTTTGTTTCTCGAAGTACTGCATAGTTCGCTCGCTTCTTTCCACGGTCTGTGATGTTTTCAAATTGTTGTATCGCTGATAGAATCTCGCCGTGCAACACATTTTGCAACGCGACTGACTGTGGCGATGCATTAGGATGTACATAGATTTCAAAGCCCGTGCCCTTACCAGCGTTAATATGCACGCTGATAAATACGTCCGCGCCCCATTTATTAGCCATGTCGGCACGTTGGGACAACGTCAGTGTTTGATCACCTGCGCGTGTCGTTCGTTGTTCAAAACCCGTGTAATTCGCTTCGAGGTAATCCATTGCGTATTCAACAATTCGGTGTGTCAAATCTTTCTCTTTCAGCCCATTCGCTACTGCCCCTGGGTCACTTCCGCCGTGTCCTTTATCCCACTTGATTTTTTTCATTTACGTTCCTCTCCTTTTTCAAATGCATATTTGATGGCTGCTACAGAACCGATTCCGTAAAGTGCATATTTGATGCCTGCAATTAAAACCTCAAAAGAAAAAGTGTTGTTCTCGAAAACAGAGAAAACAACGCCGAGTACAACTGCAACAATCGGGATATAGCGATTAGGAATGTTTGTTGCTTCACGAATTGCATAAAGTAAAACTGCCAGCGCTACATACGCGGTAAATTCAACTGAAAGAATAGCTTCCATTATTGCATTCCTCCTCGAAACATGAAAGTTAATAAAGCTCCTACAATACCACCAACAATTAAACGTAAAATCCAAGTTGTGTTGTTTTTGATGGCCGAAATATCTTCACGCATATCTTTGATGTTTGACTCTGCGACTGCTAAGCGTGTTTTTACATCCACCATGTCTGCCTCCAATTTTTGAATGCGTTGTTCCATCCACTCACAACCTTTCCGGAAAGAATACAAAAAGACAGTGAACTACCTCACTGTCTGCATTAACATTATTTAAGTAGACGTTCCTAATAGTAACTAATCACCTCCCTCACAACGGATGTTTTGAAGAACGCTGGATCCATACCGAATATATCCGCTATGTCGTCTTCGCTACGGTCTGCTAGATAAGAAGCTGTGGTTGAAATATCAGAATGATTAGCAAGAGATTTTAACTTTTCAATCGGGACGCCTTGTCTATTTAGATTTTCTAATCGGCTATGTCGAAAACAATGTGGATTGATATGAATTTGTTTATTTTCACGCTCACTAAGAAGTCGGCTCATTTTCACGCACCAGTAATCAAATGAAGACTTGCTAACAACTTGTTTTTCACCTGACTTTGTCACTTTGACAAATAATTCTTTTAAATCATCATCACCGCTTTATTTATTTTTCGGTGAAAGCGTCATTTTATAGTGAAATATTCTCCGCGATTAAAGTGTTTATTTAGGTTTTACTTCTAATACAGAATCGTTTGTAACTGTAATAACGTTATCCACTATTGTATAATCCAACGTTCCTGCTACAAATTTAGGGTCTATGATGTCTGCATATATTTTCACACCGTTATTAGCTCTAGCAACGATTGTGTTGTCATTGTTTTTACATGAATAAATTTTTACATTTGTAACACCTACATAGTTATCGGATGATGCTGCATTTTTTGTTAAAACTTCTATTTCTGTTGTGTGCCAACCTAAAGGATATGTTTTTTGGTTACTATTGTACACTTCTAATATACCTGTACTATACAAATCGCGTGTGATACTATCTCCATCTGTTGTGATTTTTACTTGTCCTGATTGCGGGGAAAATATCATACCAAATTCTATTGCTGTACCGTACCATCTAAACGTTAATTTATCCCCAACATTTTTGGATGATAATATTTGTTGATAAGTAGGGCTGTAGTTGTAATTCGTCCAAGTCCCTGTGAGAGATGTTGGAACAGGTTTAGGTGTGTGTTCACAAATCAAGGTGTGAGATAAAACAGTGATGCCACTAATATATACATCACCATTATTTGCTAATAAACGTATTCCGTTTCGAATTTCTGACGATTGACTTCCGGCATAAAAGATTAAAGTTGTTTCGGCGTTCACATTTAAATGGTTAGGGATTACTACGTTTCCCCCTCCATTCAAGTTTAGACCAATTCTTGATTGCACGGTTAAAATTCCTGTACTTGCTTTCATTACTACTGTAACTAAAATAGCATACCACGGAAATGACGGTAAGTTGAAATCAACATATCCGCCGCTGCTTATCTTTATAAAGTTTGCTTTATCATTAATATCACGCAATCCACCGTTCGATAAGGTGATGTCTGTAACATATGAAGCATTTGACGAATAGTCGTAATCCAATAATACAGTTGGTACGTATTTATATTTTTGCTGTTCGTTTGGATTTATTTTTCTAGCACCACCAATCGAAGTGGTTGTAATACATTGATAAATTAAGTCTGCGACGATTTCTTGTCCACTGTCATTCAAGTGTGTACCATCCGCAAAATATTGTCTGATGTCGATACCTTGCTCGTATAATCTTCTGAATTTAAGGTTAATATCTACTAAAGAAGCCCCTTCCTGTTCCGCGATTTGAATAATCACATCTCGATAAGGAGCGTATAACGATTCAGCACTTTCTTTCATCAAACCTGTAGTCATATCGACACCGCATGTTTCAGTACAACAAAAAACATCAATCCCTTTTTCAATTGCTGTTCTAACGGTTAAACGGTATAACCATTCAAATTCATCTAACGGAACTGGATTGCCTGATGAATCATTTAATCCTGTCATGATAATTAAATAAGGATATTTTTCTTTCATTTTCATTCTGTATGTTCTTTTACCATTCATGGTATAGGCTACGAAAGGAATAGATTGTCTAATATTTTGCGAACCCACCGCATAGGTTCTTATCGCAAAATCGTTATTTGTACCGATGTTCGCAAATGTTCTGATTTTTTTAGTTAACTTCCATATCCAGTTTTCAGCGTATGAGGAAGCACCTGCGCCAGCCCCGTTGCTATCTCCTATTACTACGCCTTTAATAATAGTTCCTGATTTTAATGCATTGTAAATATAAGAATGTCTAGGTATAAAAAACTTTTCGTTTCTGTCTATTCTATTTGATAAAATTCCAATTTTATCGTTAACCTTACTGAACTGATCATCAATTTTATCAAAATTTTCATTGACTTCGATACGTTTGAAATAGTCCGTTTCCGCCCATTTGTTTAGACCAATGTTCGGTGTTTTGTAACTCGCCATTTTGTTACTCCCCTTTCTCAAATTCAAGAAAACCAAATACTGCTTTATTGAATTTCTGGCTTATTGCGTTTTATATTCGAATCTATCAAAATGAATGGATATGATTCGATTTGTAAAAACGTCATTGCATCAACGTCACTCCATGTATAAACTGGGGGAGCTGGCCATGCTATCTCTATTTCTCCCCAAGTGTATTTTTCGTCGAGTTCTCCCCAGTAGAAATATGCATCTTCATATTCTTTCCACGGTGTATAGCTGAAATTTAACTCGAAATCAGTATGTGATGGAAAATACATATCTAATTTTTCAATGATTCTTTCAATATCCCTTGGTTTCCCGCGAATTTCAGTGATTATAATATCCACTATAAAATCATTGAATCTTTCTGCTATTTCACATTCATATCCCACTAACTCCCTAATCCGCTCATTGCGAAACGTTTTACTCGCGAGTATATCCATTATCCGTTTACGTCGTTTTTCGATCAGTTCATCGCTCGAGCGTCGATCCCAATAATCCAGACCCCATGTTGCCTCATTGACAACAAATTGACGAAAAATATCCTGAATAATCGCTTGAAGTCTAGTGAATTCAGGAGCTAGTGCCTGTCGAAGAGCTTTCATTTGTTTGATTCCTTCATAATACGTGGGCACATATGATGCAAGGTCTTTATATATGTCCCGATCGCAATAGTAAAACTCTAGCTCCGATTCTCCTCGCATTTGAGCCTTAATTCCTTTAAATTTCCACGTTTCCGCATTGATAATGACTCGTCCGATCCCCTGTGCGGAGAGACGGATAAGCGATCGTTTGATAAATTCTCGTGTTGTGACAGTTCCACTTGAAGTTATGTTTGCCTTTGTCTGAAAAATTCTAGAGAACGACCTAGTAGTCACATTACCGACTCCTAGAATGCTCGTTCCAGTCCGTTTTACGGTTATAACTTTAGCTTGGATCGTCCCTCTTCCCGTTACGTTTGACTGAATGTTGTATAAAGACATGTCTCACACTCCTACTAGGCGAGTGTGATCGAGATGTCGCCGGCATTAATTTTAAGCTGGTCGTTCGTGCTGATCGTTTTTGGTGTTGTGACGGCTCCATAAAAAAGCAAATTGCCTCCGGTTGCGGCATCTAAAATGCCGATATGCGTCACTGTCCCCCAGTTGGCCGTCGCGACCGGGAACAGGATTTCATTGCTGTTCGATACCATTCCATCGCTTGGAGCGCTGAATGTGATTTGCTGACGTTGATACGATCCGCCAGTGACCTCTGTGCCTGTGTTGGCGTCTGTCGGATCGCTAGTATATAGCGCCAAATACACAGCTGATGGCGATGTGTATGGTGTGTTTCGCAAAACCGCATTGATTAACGCGTTTTCTAAATAGTTTGAAATAGCACTCATAAAAACCCCTCCTACAATAATGTCACTCGGCCAAGAACAGCAATTTCGTCGCCATTAATCTGAATGTTTCCAGTACCACCGTTTATTTTTAGATTTTCGTAGTCCAAAACATACTCAGCATTTAAAATGGCCTCACCGACTTTGGCGTAGCGAACAATCTGTTCGAAAAAGGCCACGTTTAGTAAATAGTCGTTAATGGAGTTTTTGATTTGTTGTAAGGCTGTTTCTGCGTCACCATTCCCGTTCAACGTTACTTTTACATCGATGTCGATGCTAATTTCTCTTGCCCCATCGACTGTAATATCCGCTAATACCGGTCGTTTAGCCTCAATATTTTCTCTCGCTTTTTCAATCATCTGTGGACTTGGTGACTTCTTTTTGTCCGTAATAACAACTACACGAACCGTTCCCGGTCCATTCCAGCGTCGAAATACACGAACGTAACCAATACCATTCACTTCCTTGGCCCAACGGATATAATCAGCATCATTGCCACTTGATGATGGCATGGAGATTCGTTCGAAATAACGTTGCCTTAACGAATCATCATTTTCTTCATCTTCGCCAGGGATTAGAACATCTGCTAACACTGCCGTCCCAAGACCTTCAATCGGCTCAACCGGAAGTAAATTCCCAAATTCCTTATTTGTTTCGCTTCCCGGAGTCTCTGCTTGTATGCGAAATTGACCATCAGAAATTTTCTCAATAACCACGTAAGTTGTATTATTGAATCTAAACTGACTGCCAATCGGAACATTAAACGGCAAATTATTTTCGTCTGTAAACACGCCTTTTCGAACAGATTTTGTTGCTTTTTTTCTATATACACCAAAGTTGGTTGCAATTCGTTCTAGATATTCGCCGCTCGATGTTTCACTAAAAGTAAGTCGCAAAATTGTGTCTAATTCCATGTATGCTTGTGCAAACTCTATTGCCACCGGTGCTAAAGCATCATAAATGATTGACCCTTCTCTTTTGTCCATATCGTCTGGTATGCGGTCAAGCATACGCCTTAAAATCGTTTCAAACGTTTGATTTTCAAACAACACCGTTCACCTCTTTCGTTAGTTCCACTTTTCCGTAAACGGTGTAACACACGATTTTTGCGACAGCTGAGTCGCCAGAAAATTGCACCGTCACATCTACATCTGTCACTCGCTCATCCTGCAATACAGCTTCTTTGATTCTCCGCGGCAATTCTGCTTGAACGAATAGTCGTTCTTTTCCGATCAAGTTTTCAAAGCCGTAATTGTCGCTATAAATCAAATATTTAAAGCGCTCTGTGCTCAGCATTTTAAAAATGGACTGCTTAATCGCCTCTACTCCATCAATCATTCCACCGCATTGGCCATTTTCAAAATCAAGGCGATACGTTTTTGACGGAATCGCCGATGGTTCCATCACTTCTGCTTCTTCGATTGCGATGTTTTCAGAAGGGAGTACCATCATTTCACCACCTTGTCTAAAACAACAAATTGTTGACCACCTTGTACTCTTAATAGGACAACTTTATCGCCTTTTTTCAATCCAGTTCGAATCGGCGTATCTGTTAACATTCCGCTTAATGCTTTTGTTCCTCCGCCGTGATTATGTTCTAAGTTTACTTCATATCGAGTGACACGCTCTGTAATAATTAAAAATTCCTCCGTGAGCTTCAATTTCTGATGTATTTGCACTTCAAGAGGTTTTTCTGACACGACTGTACCAAACAAAACATGGACGGGATTTGTTGCTTCTACAGCTTTTACTGCAACACTCTTAATCAAGTCTATTAAATTCATAATTAGATCACCTTCAGGTCTAACGTCATCGTATGCACGCCGCCTTCCCAGTTGTGCGTGCACTCATCGACGAGAAAATATTGTCTAACACCGATTTTTTCAATGAATACAAAAACAAAACAACCTGCGCGCACTTTCCAATGTCCAAGACAGTTGAGTTTCAATGATTTCGTTTCACGGTTACGCAACTTAATTAACTTGTCCAACAAGTCTTTAATTTGCGCGGCCGTCATCTTTTCATCAACTTTGCGAAACTCTTGTAATCGTCCCCATTTCGCAATGTTCGCGCTGTCTTGGGCAATATAGACTTCACGTTTCCCTGTTTTTTTGTTGTCTTGTACGATTTTGACGCGATTATATGTTTCTTCGTCAATTGATTTTTTGTAATCAAAATCAAAAAGCAGACTCTCTTCCCCAATGTAGAAGTCGTCTGCTCGAATAGCCATGTTATTGATATTTCGCAATTCTAATTTTCCGAAGTTATCGAACAGCACATAGTTTCTGTTCGTCGCTATCAATGTTGAATCTAAGAATTTCGCTACCACGTCAAGTGCTTTTTTGTTGTCTTCGACCATTGCTGGAACTTTGTACCCTGTTTCTTCAAACGTTCCGGTTTTCAAACCTGCATCCGTAGCAATTTTCTTTATACCGGCCGTGGCAGTAGTAGCAGAAAACACAAACGTGTCATTGTACATGAGATATCGCAATTGGTCATATGCCTTTATGTGAAATTCACTACTCGTATTAAATCCTGTTTCAAACACATATCCGTAAAAAATTTTGTGTTGCCCATCAGTTACACGGATAATCGCTCCACTATTGATAGGGAATTTTGTTGGTTGTTCAAGAATTAACTTTGCGTCCAACGTCCCAGCCTTTCCGATTCGACTTGTTTTCCATTGTACACTCGAAACAGGCATCTCCCATATTGTACCGTCTCGATTATCGATCAACACTTCCATCATTTCACCCAATCTGTAGGAATTTTTAATACCAAACCGATTGGTAACTTCCGCAACTGACTGTCTTTAATTCCATTTAACCTCTGTAACTCAGGATATCGATTGCCGTTACCTGTATAAAGTTTGGCTACTTTCCAAAGATTATCGCCCGCTTTTAACGTGTACGTCGTCGGTTTTGGCTTTGTATTCGGGCGAGTTGGTGCGTTTTTCTTCAAGACTTGAACAGAAGATGCCGCTTGTTTTTTGACTACCTGCATCTTTTTCGGACCAAACGGCACATACATTTTCAACTCAAGCGAAAAATTAACGTCCTCACTACCAAACGATTCGTCATATTCAAAGCGCTCAATCGTCACTAGTTCATTGATTGTAAACGAGCCGTTGACATAGATATATCGGACTGGCTGTTTACCGGTCATCCATTTTTCCAGCAAGTCAATGTAGTATTTCGGTTCCTTAAACACCGTTACCGAATAATGAGTAGGTTGTGCAGGAAAAAAGGATTCGAGGGAGAAGCCTGACAACTTTTTATCTTTCGGTACGTTTACACGCCCAAGTTTTGCGATCGTAAACTCCTCCCCGTCCCCTTCTGTTCTCACACTCACTTTTTCAGGGTTAATCGGCAGACGAAACATTTCATTATCGTTTACATGAAAATAAATAGCACGTTCCATCACGCATACACCCCTTCTGCTGAACGTGCGATTTCATTTATCATGCTTTCTTCGAAACGACGAACGAGCTGGTCAACATCGACGTTATTTCGAATATCGCCCGTCTTGACTTGTACAGTCGGCGTTAATGTGATGAAATTCTGAATCGACTTAATCGTTGCTAGTTCTCTAAATACTTGCAAATCTTCTTCAGCGATGTTGATTTCATCATCAATTTTCCCGACCTTATCCAACTTACCACCCGTCGGATTTTTGTCGTCTTTTCCACTTGCTAGAGGATTTTTCATTCCTGGGCTATTTGCTAGTTGGCTTCCTAAAGATTGTTTGAATGGATTTTCTGTTTTGCCATTAGGAACTAACGCTTTTGCTTTTTCCATTATTCCAGAAAGCTTCTCCGACATGTTCTTGCTAAATTTCATCCCTGCTGCATTCCCCGCCGCGAACGCTTGTGGAATATTCAACATTTTCATTCTCGGAATATTGACCATAAATTCGCTACTTGTTGGTGGTTTAAGGTTTGCTGCAAAGTTTTTAAGCCCATTGGATATACTACCTACCGAACCAGCGCTTAACTTCTCAATCGTGTTAATGTTCACACCCGGTATCATGTTTAGGGCTTTGATTAAACCATTAACCGCGCCAATGGCGATATTTGCTCCTTTAACAAATACTTTTGCTAAAAAGTTTGCAGCTGTCTCAAATGAACCAGCAAGAGCAGCCATATTGTCTACGACCATTTTTGTCATGTCGTAAAATAGCTTTTTCACCGCATAGACGGGGTTGAAAAAGACGTTCATAATAAATTCAGCAACCATCGCAAACGCATTCCAAATATTTGTGACAATATTCCAAATGAACGCTCCTAAACTTGCGAATAAACCCGTGATAACCCCAACTACTGTAGCCGTTTGGTCTGCCCAATTTACCGTCGCATAAATGACCAAAGCAAGCAGCGCAATAATACCCAACAACACCCACGTGGCTGGGGAACTAAGCATAGCCGCATCATATACCCATTTTGCAGCCGCCGCCATAAGGGTAGCTGTTTGCACTACCAACCATTTCGCCGCAACACCAAGCAAAATCGCGCCAATCCCAGCTAAAACAGAGCTAATTACAGTTAAAATTGGCGCAATCCATGACCAATTTTCCTCGAAAAAACGTCCTACAGCTCCGACCATTCGATAGAAAAACTCCAACGTGTCAAAGGCGAGATCCATTCCTGCAATAAAAACTTTGACAAAAAACATCGCATGTTCCGCCATTGTGGCGAACGCATCGGAGTTGACAAACTGGTTAAATCGAATCAACAACGGTTCAAACGCGCGAAGTGACCAGTTTTTAAACATAGTCATCGCGTCACCGAATGTTAACGGCATGTTTTTGAATTTCTTTTCGATGTCGTCTGCTGCTTTGAACAGAGCAGCTTTAATAATGTCAGCTGTAATCGTTCCTTCTGCCGACATTTCTTTTAGTTCACCTTTTGTTTTCCCTGTAAAATCAGCGATTGCCTGTGCAAGCATCGGCGCATTTTCCATAATGGAACGGAATTCATCACCTTGCAATTTTCCTGCCGCCATCGCTTGAGTGAGCTGATACATACCGGCTTGCCGTTCAAAAGTGGACGCACCTGATACGGTGAACGCTTTACCCATCAACTCAGAAAACCGAATCATTTCATCATTATTTTTGAAAGCATCTTCCGCCAGCAATCCTAATTTTGCGACCGAGTTCGCCATATCCGTATAACCACTTCGACTACGCTGGGCAGCCTGGTAAATCTTTTCTTGCAATTGCGTCTGTGTTTGTAAACCGTCATTGATATTAGCTAAACGTGCAGATGTCGAAACATAAGTGTCCGAGGCTTGAACAAATGACTGTATTCCTGTTTGAATTCCTTGCAACGCAGCAAAAGCTGCTGTGGATAATAAAAATGCGCCGAAAAACTCTTTCACCGCACTCGTCGCCCGATTGACTGGCGGAGGTAAGTTGGCAAATTTGGAGCCGAGTGGCGTTAAAGAGCTATCCGCCTGTTTAGAAGCCAACATTAATCGTTCCAAATCGGCCGATGCGTTCGTAATCGCTTTTCGCGCTTTCGCTAATCCTTTGGTATCTAATCGAGTTGCGGTCGAATCCATCTTTTCCATGACGCGAATGGTCGTATCCATCGCACGAATCATTTTCATGAGTGGTCCTGTCAATTTGTCATTTAACGCCAACGTTGTTTGAACCCCAGCCATTCGCTCACCCCCTCATCTTACTTTTTATACGGTCATGTTCTTCTTTCTCTTTCTTCAGTTCGATCTGAATGCTCGCGATAACAAACGCCTTTTCTCTTCGTTCCATTTCCAAAAATTCACGAGGTCGCCAATGAAAACGGTGGAGAGCGATATGCGCGTAAAATGCCTCTCCACCTTCTTCAATTAGTTTTTTGCCTCTTCTACCTCTTCATCCATCGTCTTATCGAGTCCTGAAATTTCTGTGACCTTCTCAAGAATTTGGTTGGCTTCGCCCAAAAGGAACATTTCGGCAAACAGCTTGTCCGCGCCTAACACACCGTAAGACTCTTGCAACTCACGATCATTCAAGTCAGGGTACACAATCGATGCCACACAAATTTCTCGGTTGTATCTCACGACATCGAAAACACGTTCCATTTTGCCGCCTTTTCCTGGACGGAACTTGAAACAACGTTCGTTGATTGCATCAGCTTCACCTGCGGTCAACGGACGCAATACAAGTGGTTCGTCAAAACGCTCCAATTTCAATTCCACATTTTCGTATTGTTTCACATTCCCCTTTAAAAACGCCTTAAACTTACTCATATGGCTCCTCCTTAACTAATCGTTTTGAATTGGTCTAGCAAATCAAAATCATCGAACGTAAACGACACTTCATCTTTTAACACATCGTCGGAATCGCCATCTAGTTTAGCAACAAGCGTGCTGTCTGGTACGATATTTTTGATAATCGCCGTCTGCTTGCCAGCTGCGCTCGTAATATCGGCATTAACGAGCATTGCATCGAAAATCGGCGCTTTCCCTGTCCGCAAGTATTCTAATGCCATGGCACGAATTTCTGGGCGATGATAGTAATATGTCATGTTTCCTTTTCCGTTCGCCCCGACAATTTTACTTCCGTTCATACGAGCGCCTACGCGTTTCACGTCAGCTTTGATATATTCAATCGTCGCATCGAATTTAATAATTTCCGCAAATTCATAAGAATTTCCGTCAATCGTAATGTATAGCGTTCCTTCTTTTGAAGAAATCGCGTCTTTAGATTCCATCACACTTGGCATATTGATCACCTCCGTTTATTACTTGCACGCCACTGTCATGTAGAGTTTTTCCATGGCGTCAACAAATTTCAGACCCATGTTCACAAGTACCGCATCTTTCTCATCGCCTTGCTGAACGACAATTTCATCCGGATTGTAGGGCTCTAAAGCGCCGACTCGCACGAGAGGATCTAACACGGTTTTCATCACTTCTTTTTTGAACAAGTTTCGTCCGTCCTCGTTGTTGTTCACTTTTCCAATAAAATATTTGGAATAGGTATACTGCGTATTGTTCGAAACAATATCCATTTCACGAATAATTTTGTTTTTACGAAAGTCTTGGTTTTTTTTTGGTGTGAACGAACGGAACGTGTTAATATCTTGCTCCACAACAACAGCATCACGATTGAACGTATAGATGATGTGGCCATCTTTTAACGCTTGTTCAATTTCTTCATGCGTTTTCCGCTCGCAATCAATCGCGCCCGGATACTCGGCATAGGTCAATGAACTTGTGCCAGCACTTGCATATGCTGCGGCATACCAATACAGTGCGTCTTTATCCGTTAATTTCTCGCCTCCTTCAAGCGTGACACCATTTAAAACAGATACTACACCTTCATGATCCGCAGTATTGTAATTGTTCGTCACTAATGTTACGTTTTTACCATAATTAGCACGCCATTCTTTTACTTTGAGCGCCAGCAATGCTTTCACTGTTGAATCGTCCGTACCAACTGCAACAACCTTAAATTCTTGCGTATCCAATCCTGCCGCAAATTCAGCATACGCATCGTTTGTTGCCGTTCCTGTTGTTCCTCCAGCAAGCGTTAGTGTCACATCCGATGTCGGCAATTGACCACTGAACGTCACAAAAGCGTTTGGCTGTAAATCAGCAATGGCAGCTACCGTTTGCGTATCGACAACCGCCCCGTCAAAATATGTCTTCACTGTCGCGGTTCCGTCTAAATTTGCTGTAACGACAACCGAAATTTTATTTCCGTCCACGCCCGCATATTTCGCTGTCGCTGTTAATCCACCACCCGTTGCTGTTGCTTTTGTTCCTTCGCTGTTTAAGTTATAGACAACGACTTGACTTGTCGCCTTAAACGCTTCACGGATCGGAACGATTGCGCTTAAATCTTTGCCAAATACTTCTTTAAACTTCGTGTTCGGCGAAACTTTCACAAATTTTCTTGTCTCTCCCCAGTCTAACTTAACTGGAATCACCACGATTGCATTGGAGTCAGGCACCGTCGTGTTTAAACTGTTCGTTTCAAAATTGATATACGCGCCAGGGCGAACTTTGTTTTGCGTCTTCCATGTCCCACCTGCCATTATTGAACCTCCTTCGCTTTCCATTCATTTAACAATGAATCCACTTCTTCTTTCGTGTACGTTTTTGTATCATCCAGCAATACTTCGAGCAATAGGCGGTCTTTTGCGTATTCTGGTGCACGAATGAAAGCCGATTTTCCATACCGCATTTGTTTTTCAATTTGTTTGGCCAATCCAAACACCTCCTAACATCTGCATCTTCGTTTCGGTCGTCACCTCTTGTAGTCGTGCCGACACATCGAATGTGATGATAAGCACATCATCTTGCTTTACTCCTTCTAATCGATACACATGATATTTGTTGGCGATATACTGAAATTCTGTTTGAAACGTTTCAAACACGTTGTCGCATTCGCCATCCACTTCTGTTGATTGCGGAAAATACACAACATTCCATGAATACGTCCGCCACACTTGTCCTTTCAACTTTCTCTCTTGTTCAGACTGAATCATACGTACAAGAAAAGCAGGAGTTTGAAGCCCCTGCTTGACTTTTTCGTCGTATACTTTGACATTTCCGAAAACCTCTTTGATTTGCTGAATGATGAGCGTTTTAATCTCCAAAGATCCGCCTCATCTCCTTTTCCATCTCCCGTTGCCACATGTTTGGAGCGATTTTTTGCATGTCGTTCATCGTCAATTTCAACATGAACCGGCCTTCTACCCAGCCGACGGTCTGTCCAGCCACCACAATACGATGTCCATTTTCCACAAACGACGCATACTCAGCTTGATTGTAAATGTGAATATATATCGTATCGCCCTTGCTCATCACATAATACTTCCAGTTGTTTCGTAAGTTCCCTGTATCAACTGGGGTTAACTTCTTCACTTTCCGAATGGCCAACTGCGCAATACGTTGGGCTACCTTCATTTGCACTTGATGAGCGATTTTATTCAACTCTACTAATTGCTGTTTCAACAATCGGACTTCACTAAACTCATAGCCCATTATGCATAACCCTTTCGAATAAGCAATACTTCTTGGTGGGTGACATACACAAACGGTTCTTTCGCCGATTCATATTTGACGCTATCAATCAAAAAAACATCGCCAGCGCGTACGTCAACGTCGCTAGATAACAAGACTTTGACATCATACTGAATGGTGTTTACGTCACCTTGCGATGCGTTATTTAACGTCTGCATGCCGACAGTAGAAAGGCGACAAGGCACGTTTTCATGCTTTGTCACCCATTGCATTCCATCGGCGCCGTTTGGCTTCTGATACGCCTCATATCGCTGGATGGTAGCTGTCCGATCATACAGCCGTTCGACCGCAGGCTTGGCTTTGAGAAAGATGTCCTGTGCCCACATGCTACCACCTCATTTTGCGAAATTTATATAACGCATGCTTGTATGAATGAACAATGGTATCTACTTCTGTTTCGCCTTGGCTCTTTTCATGAGCCGTAAACGTGACTTGCACGTCCCCTTCTTTGATGGATTGAACAGCTGGTTCAGCATTGGGGGCATTTTTTTGCTTCAGACCAATGAGATCAACCACCATGTTCGCATGGACATACCGCAGTTCGTCCGGTATGTCATCGCGATTACAAAACATTTTGATCGCTTGGCCTACTTCATCAATGTATACAACCAAGCGATCATCTGATGGTGGATTGTCCAGCTTAGTTTTGACAATATCAAGCACCGCCATTGTCATTCAGCTGCCTTTTCTGTTGCTTTCTTCGTTCCTTTTTTCGCTTCTTCTTCTGTCACTTCGTCGTATCCAGCATTTTTAAAGGCATCTTCTTGTACGTCGTTTGTTGCGATTAACACTTCATCGCCTTTTTTAAATTTCTTCATGCCCCATCACCCCTTACGCATTTTTGTGCACGTAAATGGCGTTCTTTTTGTTCTCGAATACGAACGCATCGTAACGAATACGACCTTCTACAAGCGTACCGTTAATGCCTGGTGGGTTTTCATGCGTCACGTAGTCAGTCAATTTAATCGGCGCCACTGTTGCCATCGGATGTGTAATGAAAAATTCGACATTCGCTGGTAAATACGAAGATGGAACGGTGATTAACGGAATCCCATCAATTTGACCGACTTGCCCTTTCATTAATGCATCTTGTGCAATATCAGATGCTTTGATAAAAGATGGATCCAAACGAATTTGCTTGTAAAAATTCGCTCCAATGTACGCCACGCGCCCGACAAGAGGCACTTTTAAGTCTGTGAGTGTTGTTGTTGCATCTAAAAACGCCTCATAGGCGTTGTCTTTTGTAATTGGCGCTGTCGCTGTCGTCCCAGCATTCGCGCAAATGACCGCAAAACGATAGATGTCCACTTCTGGGACAACTACCTCGTCAATTTGACGTGCGAGCGCCTTCCCTGCTTCCATGACACCCATTGTATCTTGTTTCGATTTATTATCGATCGTGAACGTAAATGCGCGGTCGCGCTTTACTTTCATTTCTTGTACGCTGTTTTGCAACTCTTCAGGAACGCCATATCGATTCATTCCTGTTAAAGAGTAATCACGCATTGGAACGGTTGGAATCGAGAATACTTTCACCGTTTCAACTCCGACCCAATCCAAGTCTTGGTTTACTGCCCCATTCGAAAGAGCTTGCTTTTTAAAACGTTCATCTACATATGGTGCATACTTCTCCGCATAGTTAATTGGCATAGTTCATTACCTCCTACATTAAATTGAATTAAATCCAGCTAAGAACGGATCGTCTGGATCGCCACCAGTCGGACTGCCTTCAGCTGGTTTGATACCTGTGATTTTTAGTTGATTGCTGTTTTCAGGCACAAATAAAAAGGACTTGGTTTCTTGCAACGCCTTTAACTGCTCTTCCAGTCCTTTTGTGATATTGCCGTGTTCATCGAGTTCGATTGTATTTTTATCAAGAAGCGACGCAACCAAGTCGGTGTCATGCACTTTTCCGTTGATTGCTAGTTTAATCGCGCTGTTGAGTTGCGTTTCCTTGATTTTCGCCTCATATGCCGCCTTCTCGTCTTTATATTGCTTTTCTAATTCCGCAAGCTTCGTTTGCAGCTCTTCATTTCCTTCGGCTTGCTTTTTCAATTGTTTTAAATCATTGTCGCGTTGCTCTAGTTGTTTTTTGACGTCTTCCAGGCTAGCTTTCAGGTCGTCTACTTTCGCTTTTTGTGCTTCCACCGACTTCCCGTGCTCGGCCATAATTTTATCAATCGTTTCTTTCTCCAGTCCTAAGCTTTCGAGAAATTCACGTTTCATGTTTACTCCCTCCTGGTTACGTTTTTTTACGTGGTTACGGCCACGAACCGCTTTGTTCTTTAACGTCTACAAATGCTAAAAAGACGAGGGAATTATTTATTTTGGTATGAACTTACTAGACCATTCCTCATATGTCATGGAATCCACCAACCCATTCATCGACTGGCGTTTCTCACCGTTCGTATACTCCGATTCATCGAAATACGGAATTGTCGTCGTTCGGCAGCGCACATGAAACGGTGGTGCGTTCGTGCCAGGCTTGTAATCTTTTACGTTATAAACCTTCCCATCTTGATATCTACAAATCTCCGACGTTCGCATATCGAGCGTGGCCAAAATTTCGTATTTCTCCATTCCTGAGTCACGATAGCTGTTGTGCGCCGCCAAGTTATGAAAGAAGCTTGCTTCTGTTCGCACTAGCGCTTCAGCACGCGAGTATGCCACATCCGTTACTTTTACAATTTCTTTTGCTGTTTTGTCAATCGAACGGCCGATAATAAAGCTCTGTTCGAGTGACTTTCGGATTTGTCGCATCGTTTCTTGCTCATGGCCCCAAATTCGCTCGGAAAATTCTTTCCCACTCCAGTTGTACGACATCACTTCACGCATCGTACCATCATCGAGTATTTGAACATTTACAGGTATGCCAGCCATCGCAAAGTCGTACATAAAGTGATAGTACGAGTTTTGGTACACATCGACTAGCCCTGTGTAAACGTAATCTTGTAAGCCATTTTTACCACCGTATAAACGCAGCATCGTCATTTCAATTTGAGCAAGAAGCATTTCCAAACGAGAGATCCGAACGCGATAACTAATCGCATTCAACAAATTTTCATACTGCGGATTGCCCTCAAGGGCCATGGCGCGAAACCGTTCAAGATCGACTTTTTTAAATTCTTCGAGCTCTTGAGAGTTTAAGAGCTTCCTTGCTTCAAAAAGCGAAATCTTATTATCGTTTGCATACCGAGCATAAAACGCTTCGATCTGATGCAAAATATCTCGCTGTGCTTCTTTCAGTCGTTGTTGCATCTGCGCCAGATATTTTTCTGCAATCAGCTGTGCTTCCTGTTCCCTTTGCGCCGCACGTTGCGCCCAATATTCTCGGCTACTCATTCACGTTCCCATCTTTCATTTGCTGCTGAAACGCTCCTTGATAACCGTTATACATTCGCTCTTGTTCCTGTTGCTTCTTCAATCGTTCTTCCACTAGCTCCGTATACCACGGATGATTTTCACGAATCGTCTGATCATCGAGAATACCAACCGACGCCTGGCAATTGGCGATGACCTCAGACTCATTGATAATAATGTCGCGGTTGAAGATGAATGAAATTGGCTCATTTGTAAAATCACCTTTTCCTGTTATCAGCAAATATTGATCGATAAACCAAATCAATTGTTCTAGGCTCGATTGAAACTCGGTTTCAAGGATGTTGCAATCCATGTCCAAGTCCGAGTATCGATATCGCAGCGCCACGCCACTGGCATTGCCCAAATTCTCATCCTGCGTATCGACACCGCGCCCAAATTCATAGATTGCTTTACGAATACGCAATAACTCTTTTTCGACCGCGTCTGTCTGTAAATCAGCTTGGAGTTTATCCACATTGCCGTTTTCATCTAGCTTCACTGCACGGTATCGGTTTAAATCGTTTAAAAATTCCTGTAAGTCAACGCCGCCATAATTCACAAGCTTGTAAATGAAATTCGGGATGTCTGCAAGTAAATCTGCATTTACGGAAGCTTGCAAGTTGTAATCGTCAATCAATGACTTGATACAGTCGATAAGTGGCTGCTCTTCTTCATTGTACTTGAACGCAATTAACGGCATACGCTCCCACAAATACGGCTTCTCGTTGATTGTGAAGTGATAGTTTGTTTCTACTCCAGCTAACACGTCTGGAATAAGCGAGTCAGCTTGCAGGACGTAATACTTAATGCCTTTCGGATGGTGATACTCCACTTTCTTCTGTTTTTGCTTTTGTGTGTTCGTGTACACTACTTCTTCATACACACGAATAAACGACACAATCTCCTCGTGATCGTTATCCTTCCAAAACGGAATAATCTGCTCGCTCGGAATTTTTTTAAACGACAGCTCGCCTTTTTCGTCAATGTACACATACAAAAAAGAGATTCCTTTGTTGATCGCTTCTTTGCCAAGGTTTTTCATTGTTTTCAGTAACCGTTTATCGAACATGTCTTTTATGAGTTTGCGATACTGTGCATTTTCGGTAGCAATCGTGGGCTCTTTCGAAAGCAAGTATCCGACTTTCTGATTGACGAGCTTCTTCACAAAATCATGCGCCAGCTTTTGATTCGAACGCCACGTGATATCTTGATTTTTCTTCTCGATATCCATTTTCGTGCGATAGTATCGTTCTCCAAGCACCATGAGTTTGCGTTTTTCGCTTGTTTCCCAGTCTTTCACTATCGCCGCCAAAAGCTGTTCATCGGTCATCATTCCTTTGGCCAACTCCGCCAATGCTCGCTCATGCCAGGGCGCTCTGAATAAATCCTCAATCAGCACGCGATCACCTCCCTTATTTCAAAATCGATACGGATGGTCGTTTCATGTCATCTTCAAACGCGTAACGGGTTGCTGCGATCGTATGGTCGTTCTTTTCTTCTAAACGCGGCTTCGGATTACCGTCTGCGTCCACTTGATAATCAATCGATTCAAACTCTCGTGCAATGTTCGGCGTACGCTTCGGATCAATGACAATTGCCTCTAAATCATCGAGCCATTTCTCCCCATACTCCACGCTTCCCGGCCCCTTCTTAGCGCCTTTGATTCGTGGTATGCCGTGTTCTTTCTTCATCTCATCCACCGACTTCGGCTCAGCGCTGTCAGCAATAATCGGCTCTACATGATAATTTTTTGCTTTGATTTTTTCAGCTGCTTCTCGGTTCGATATCTTCACACCATAAATTTCATCGATCGCATAAATGATTCTTCGTGTCTTATCGTAGTGCCAACGCACAAACGCAAACGGATCCACGCCATACCCCCAGTCGATACCTTGTCGAATGTTATCAAAACTCTTCATCTCGTCATCTGTAATGGTTCGAAACACCAAGTTTTCAAACGGCACCACACCACTTCCAATCGGTTCGCCAAGATATTCGTGGCGATATTTCATTTCATTCGTTCGCTTCGTATGCTCAGCTTCTTCGATGAAGTCTTGTGACAAAAACGGATTATCTAAATACGTCGAGTGATGGACGAATGTATTTTCAGGGAGAAACTGCGTTTCGTACTTTTGGTTGACCCACGACTGTCTTCGCTTCGGTGGGTTATAGCTGTAAAAAAACGTGTATCGCAATCCGTCTGGAAGCTCTCCGCGCAACACAGACTTTTCGATAACAGATACTTCTTCTTCCGTCTTGAACTCAGCAAGCTCCTCAATCCACATAATCGCTAGCGGAAATTTCGATGCTTTAATCGACTTAATTTTTTGTGGGTCGTCCGCGCCGCGAAACAAAATACGGTTTCCTCTCGGTAGATAAGTAATTCGCATCGGATTGACCGTAATCTGAAAATACTCGGTCACTCCCAATATCTCCATCGCTTCTTTCAGCTGTTCCAACACCGAATCTGCGAGCGTGTTCCCTACTCTCCGAACGACCAAAGCCGTCACAGGGAAACGCATCACCAGCAATAACACCATCATCGCGATGTGCGTTGATTTTGCGCTAGCACGGCCACCTTTCAACACATAGCGCAAATAGCGCTGTTCTTTAACCAACGCCCACACTTTTTGGAATGTCGGCGTAAACACTTCAGACAATCTAATCTGCTTCATCTGTCCCACCAACGTCGTCGATAATTTGAACACCAAAATTCGCATCGATTTGCTGGCGCTCGGTCCACATCGCGAAACGTTTGCCGAGAAGTTCAGCTGCTTTAATACGGTCTTTAATGCTCGGCATATTTTCCACTAATTCAAAAAAGTCTTTTCCTGCCATCGGTATTTGCTCTGTTTCTTCACCACGAAGCACTTTCGTTAAAAACGCTAATATTTCATCCTGCGAGGCGATGCGTTCTTTGTCTTTTTCAGCCAAGCGTTGTTGGATGTATGCTCTAATTGTAGTATTCTGTAGTAGCTTCGTTGTGTTGCCTCTAGCACTATATCCAGCCTTTCTCGCCGCCTCTTCCGCATTACCAAGTTCGATGTAGTAATCGGCGAACCGTTTCTGCTTTTCTGTCAATTTCCGCATCTACATCATCACCTACCTCCTCATTCACACTATTTTTGCTTAAAACACATATTTCCCCAACGCTAATCCGATAACTAGAAAAATTGTGACAAGAAAAATAACTAAACATATGACAGGTGTTACAAAATCCAAACTCCCTTTGTCAAAAAAATGAAAAACCAAATAATCAATAGCTAGCCCGACAGCCAAAATGATAAGCAACACACAGTAAAAAGGGATATCAATCACTAGCCTACCTCCTCACTTCCTCCTAATCGCCCCACGCACTCGTTTATATGTGTCACGTCGGACGCCCATTAACTCCATCACATCACGCATAGATAATTTTTCTTTCTTCTTCGCCTTTAATTTTTTTATTTCATCATCCGATAAATGATCGCGTAATTTATACATCCTCATCACCTCATGCATAAAATAAGTGCCTAGTCAAAAGCTAGGCACTCATGAAAGGAGGAAAACGTCGTTCTACATATTAGTGGCATTTACACGACAAAAAAAGCAAAAAATAACGAAAAAGTGTTGATACGTATTATTATACGTATTATAATGATATCAAGGAGGGAGGGAAATGAAGAGTTACTCTTCAAAAGAATTAATTAAAATGATACAGCAAGACGGATGGTACATAGTCAGAACAACTGGCAGTCATCATCAGTTTAGACATCCCAGTAAACCCGGATTGGTCACCATCCCTCATCCTAAGAAAAACTTACCCACTAAGACAATAAAAAGCATACTTAAACAGGCGGGGCTGATCTAAGCCCTTCCTAAAGGAGGTTAACATATATGCATAAAAAAGACCGCTATATTTATCCAGCTATTTTCGATTACGGTAGCGATGGGATATCTGTTGAATTCCCTGATCTTCCTGGCTGCTTTACCTGCGGAGACACAGAAGAAGAAGCATTTCAAATGGCGAAAGAGGCGATGGCGTTACATCTGTATGGCTTAGAACAGGAAAATGAAGAAATTCCTCGACCTTCAAAAGTATCGGAAATTCAAACAGAAAAACACCAAGTTGTTGTGTTCGTCGAAGTATGGATGCCACCTTTTCGCCATGAAATGGAGAACAAAGCTGTTAAAAAGACATTGACTATTCCTAAATGGTTAGATGACCTTGCGAAACAATATAATGTAAACTATTCGCAAATTCTCCAAGAAGCATTAAAAAAACATCTGGGAGCTACTGACCGATAATATAAAAGCCTCTTCACCCGCAAAGGCAGAAGAGGCTTTCGTTGTTTTATTATCCTATGCTATCATCGTACCACGTTTGAAACGAAACATTCTGTCGTCTTTCTGTCATTTTTCCGTCAGTTTTCTGTCATTTTTCTGTACCTATTTTGTAAAAGTACTTCCTTTTTTTTAAACATGGATTAAATCTCTATATACTGCTGATTTATAAATATGTTCTTCCCTATCACTAACTTGAAGTATGTTAGAACCGAACAACAAGTGGCAACCATGTTTTTTGTAATATTCATTGAGCACATGCATATGAAGATCAAGAAGTGGTTTACACTTTATTATTGAAACCAACAAGATTCTTCTTGCTATCCTTTTATTGGAACTGAGTATCCTCCTTAGTTTTTTCTTTTCAATTTCGGATAATTTATTATCTTTATTGATTTCAGCTATATATTTTGCTTTGTGTTTCGAAATGTCTCTGTAAGCTACTATTGGCATAAAGATCGTAAGTATAGCAACATTTACAACATTAACAATAAAATTACTTCCTCTTACTTGAACAAAGATCCGGAGAAGCAGCCCTAAAATGATTGAGACTACAAATATTACCGCCAAAATAATGAAGTGAGTATTTGTCAACATTCAATCTTCACCTCCCAATCGCTGGATTTGTTCGGTAACCGTTATTGCCAAATGGTGTACTTCTTATACCATGATTGAAAACCTCAATTCCTAACAAAAACGCAACACACAACCAACTAGCAAATACATACCCTTCTAAACTAAATGGTTCTACTTGACTCATTAGAATATTATTTGGGTTACCAACAAGGCTATAATCAGGCTTTGTTCCAGACAATGTGAAAAGATTAAAAAATGCAAGACCATCAATCGAAGCAAAGAAAAGTGACATCAATATACCAATGATACCTAAAACTCTCTCTATACTTCTATTGTAGTATGCAACATTGGCGTAATCGATGATTAACATAAGAAAAAAAACCAACCTAGATGCAAAAAACATTTTTATCTCATTGTCAGTGCTTGGAGTAAAGTTTAATAAAATTAAATTGAGAAAAATCAACACTGCACGAAATAAACCCAAGAAGAATCTCATTATTTACCAACCTTTTCACTAAAATATATTCTGTTGTATTAACGTTGTTGTTAATTTATCTTCGACAATTCGAATTGATGTCCTGTAAGTTTTTTTCGACAAATATCGACAAGTTGATACAAAGGATACCATAATAGTAATAATAATGTCCTCTCCCTGTGTTTATTCGACAAAACGATATTTCCAAGTGTTGATTATACCTATTATTCTTCTAAAAAAACAGCGAAACAATTCGACAAGTATCAACAAAAAGACACCTAAACAGGTGCCTCTTCTTTATAAACTTCGATTCTAAGCGCAAAAGCAAGTTTGTAAAATGCCCTCTCGCGTTCTCGGTAGTATTTCGACTCGCTGATGCACATTTCATTGTACACATCGTAGTCGCGTGGTTCCTCTACGCTCATATATCGTCTGATGACCAATTCTCTCTGTAGTTTCGTTAAACGATTGACCGCACGTACAATTCTTGTCATATATTCATCACGCTCGCGTTCAAAATCCACTTTTCTGATCGCTGCGCTCTCTGTCGATGAATAGAAAGCATTTGTCTGTGTCGGTGGCACAAGTGAATAGGTCTGTGTCACGCGTGGCAAGAATTCGTCCGGAACCGTCAACATATACATGCGATATTTTTCAAGTGCTGCTTCGACTGCTTCTTTTGTTTTCTCGCCGTCAACATCACGCAAAAACGACATTTGTCTATATCTTTTACCCAACCGAACCCCTCCTGTATAATAAAGTTAGCCATCGCCGGAAGAGTCCGGCTTTTTTACTGCACATTTACTGCACAATGTTGACCCTTTTAATCTTCAAAGAAATTGAAACCCACCATATCGTTGAAACGTTCCTTAAAAACATATCCTTCCTTTTCAGCGAATTCACGTATTTTCTTTACTGTTCCTTTTCCAATCCCGTTTCCTGTACCCGCCATACTACTTAACCTTTGTAAAAATTCTTCAATTACTTGAGCTTTTTCTTGTTTATTCATATTTCGTTATCCTCCTTTTCATTGTGTGTCGAATGCGTATCAAAACGGCAATTTATCCTCATACGGCCATTTACTGCATGCACCCCAGTTTTGCGGATCGTTGCGCCAGCGCTCGGCTTCTTCATCGAATCACCTTCCAACCTTTTCGAATTCGGCTGTTCAACTCACATTTCTGCAATTCTTCATATAGCCATACTTTTTGTCCGTCCTCGATGCGAAACAACAGATAGCCTTTCCGTTTTCTTTTTCTGCGCTTCACGCACCATACACATCCTTTTGTAACTTGTGTAGCGCATACATACGTAAGGCTCGCAGTTCGCGTTCATTTTCAAGTGTTGTATCATGGTAGCGCTCATTTCGATTCGTCAACTCTTGCACAAGTTCTTTCAATCTTTGCACCTCGTTTTCGAGAATCAAATTTTCTTTGCGGAGCTGTTCCTTGTTTGCCATTGCAGCTTCAAAAAGCTCCCTGTAGTGCTCGACTTCCTGTTTGAGAAGCTCGCATTCCTGTTCCTTCTCCGTCAACAACTTGTGTGCGTGAATCACCTCACGCTTGAGCCATTCGATTCCATTGTCGTTCGCCGTGTCCGGCTGCGCTACTTCAACATCAGCCGACTCCTGTTCTACTACTTCCTTCGCCGTTTCTTGCGTTCCCTGCTCGGTTTCAACAGCTGCCGCGATTTCTGGTTGTACTTCTCTCATAGCCTGTTCAGCTTGTTCAATTTTCGTGCGTCTGAAACTTCTCCAATTGTAGAGCTGTTGTTTCGTCAACCCTTTCGCCTTCGCAATTTCCGCATCGTTCATGCCTTTCAACTTCATTCCCACGTACTCTTCAACCGTCAAATCGAGTTTTTGTTTTACCACTTCGCTCGCTCCTTTCAAAATATCATCGAGATTTTCTCCGTTCCGCAGTCGTTCTAACTGTTCTGGGGTCAGTTGATACGTCCGTACCGTTGTATCTATTCCGTGTGGGCGTGTCCCGAACCGTACATCCCATTGTCGGTACGGTGATATGCTTGTGAATCTGCTCACTCCTTCTTCACCTTCTTCCGTAACTTTTTAAGCTTGTCCAATTCAATCCAGCCGTGTGTTTTGTTGTACGTCACGATACTCAACTTGTGATCGGGATATAGTTTTTCAAACAGTTTACGCTTGAGCGCGAAAACGGGCGTTTCGTAACCCTTCACGTCGACGACCTCGATTGAGCCGTCCAAATGTGTGATTTCAAAGTCCGCGATGTACTCTGTTTTGCGAAACGTCTTGCCATTTTTCTTGAATGACTCCAACAGCGTGTATCGCGGCTGGAGCCTGAACGACCTAATCTCCTTATTCGCAAGTAGCCACTTTAGCTGATCGTAGTATCGCGCTTCTACCTGTGAATCGAATGTGTGTCCATCTATTTCTGTCTTTTTTGAACCGTATTTTGTTGCCATACCCCACCTCAGTATCCTTGTTCTTGTCGCTGATGATTGATTTTGTTTTTATCCATGTATTTCTCAAAAATCGTTTCTGGTGTTAAGCCGACCATTCGTGACAAGGATAGTAGAAAATGCCACAGGTCGATGATTTCTTCTTGCAACCGATCTAAGTCAATTTCCTTCTCTTGTTTCCACCATTTCCAGTTCACTTCACGACGAATTTCATCGATTTCGCTTTCCATCGCGATTGTAATAGCGGCAACCCATTCATCGAGTGTTTTTTTGATGTTGCGCTCAGCAATGATGCGTTCATCTAAATCTTGTTGCATGTTAAACATCGCTTCGAGTTTTTCAATTTCTTCATCTTCAACCACTTCTATCGCTGTTGCTAAACCTTCAGCAAAAGTATGCAATCCTCGTTTATTTGCTTCTGAAACTAACTCTTTGAGCCGTTTTAATGTTTTTCTCATTCCTTATCTTCCTCCTCGTTTTCTTACGATCTCATCTGCCTTTTTGGCAAACTCTTTTATATCCGCCGTATTGACGTGCTGTATGATACGGTTGTACAACACGTCACCAACTCCTCTCACGTCACGTAGCGATTCTATGTAGAGTTTCACCAACTGTACTGCTCGCTCACGTTCATGTGCCTGTCCTGCCGAGAAACCTTTCCAATAGTCGGTGTTCATCCAACCACCTCGCTAGACGCTTGATTTTGCCCTATACGTCGTTTTTCTCTCCCTCTGGTACTTACCTATTCCTCTCGTAAGAAAAACGCCGTATGGGTTAAAAATGAGCGTATATCATAACTTCTTCGTCGCAAGTAACCAGCATAGTGTATAGTAGTCGAGTTCTGACACGTGCTTGCCGTCATGTTCCCTCACTCCCGCATCGATCAGCTGACGAATCATGATTTGTTTTTTCAATTCTTGTGTGAAGGTAACTTTCTCATAGAGGGTACCCATCATCAACACACCTCGCGTTTCAATTGTTCTTTCGCTTCACGAAGTCTTTTCCTAAACTCGATCATTTTCTCTTCAGCTCGCTGTCTAACAATTTTTGCGTACTCACAATCACAAGGAGTAAATGAGAACGCTCCTGGTATCACTTCTTTAACTGAATATCCTTTTCCAAAGCACTTTTGGCACATTGTTCATCACCCACTTTTTTGTAATCGAAAATCCTCGCCCTCGACTTCGAGGAGATGTGAACCACATTGTCCTATTAATCTACTTGCTGCAGCGTACCCGATTTTTTCGCTTAGCGTTCCGCGATCTTCGTTGCTATTAAAGACAATCGGCTTTTGCTTTCTGTAGCGCTCGTTGATAATCTGGTAGTATAATGCCTCTTTCGCCTCCGACCATTTCGCCTTACCGATGTCGTCCCAGACGAGCACATCCGCATGAGTCGCACTATGCAGAAGCCGATTGAGCGTTTCGCCCTCGTCATTCATCATCCGCGCTTGGATGAGTTCGTCCATGAATGCGACATCGGAAACTACCAACACATTAAACCCGTCTTTAATGAGTCGTTTGGCCAGCGCGATTTGCAAATGTGTTTTACCAACACCGAAATTGTTATGCTTCTGCTTCATCGGTGCACGTTCATGATGCGGAAGCTCTCGCAATCGTTGTTCGCCGAAGACCGCAATAAAACCTAAATTGTGTTTCGCGATCACTTTTTTTTCGCTGTCCTTTTTAAACTCGCTCATGTATTCAAGTGTCATGTCATACATCGATTGCTGATATTGCGTCACTCGTTTAAAGTTCTCGAAATTCGCATGCACAAATTCCTCTGGAATGAGCGCCTGCTTGAATCTGCGTTTCCAAGCTTTACGTTCCCGACACTCGCAAAAAATAGCTATCTCATTCCCTTGTTCGTCACGCTTGATAATTAACTCCGTATCTTTGCATTGTGGACACTCGTAGTCATCCCTGCCATCCCCATGCTCTTCTTGCCTCCTCGGATTCTCGTAGAAGTTGCTCATATGTTTTTCCGCCTTCTTTTGTAGATCGGCTAACACCTCGGCGATGCTTGTGAACCTCACGACTGTTCACCTCTTCTCGTTTTCTTTGAAACTCTTTTTGATACGCTTCAACATCCGCAAGTGTACGTAAATTGCGTCTAGCCCAATCTTTAAGTATGCCTTCTGCGTAGCCCCACGACTTGTTTTGTTTCAACGCTCTTTTCATCGCTTCAATCACAAGTTCCTCTCCGATGTCATCAATCCATTTATCGATACATTCGCCGATGAATGGACTTTCTATACCGAAATTCTCTTGATAGAAGCGATGAGCGTTTACTACTACTACTACATTATTTTCTTTATTACTTAGTAAGTTATTATTTAGTTCTTTATTATTTAGTAGGGGGTCATTTTTCGACGGTCGGTTTTCCGACGGTCGGTTTTCCGACGGTCGGTTTTCAACCATTCGGTGTTCATCTTCAATAGGTTGTTCATACACAACTGTTTCCCATCCTATGAACTTCCCTTTCTCGTCCTTCGCTTTCCGCCGAACAACATAACCGTATTCTTTCAACTCATTCATCGCTGCCTTAAATGTTGAGCTTCCGTCTGGAGAATGTTTCATCAGTTCATCGTTGTAGAACGTCCAATCATCAGGCATGGAGAGCATGTAGGCAAGCAATCCCTTTGCTTTCCAACTCAAACGATCGTCGTGCAACCCAACCTTACTCATCACTACATAGTTGTTGTTTTTTTGAACTCTGATTACGCCCATGCTGTCACCCTTTCCTAACGCAAATCGCAAACCCGTCTTTGACACTTTTCACGGTATATTCTGGGTACCTTTGCATATACTTCAGTACAAGCTGTTTAAAGTGTTCTTTATCTGTCGCCTCCTCCCAGATCCAGCGTGGGAGGAGGATTTTATACGTTGGTTGCTCATTCAGCATTAAAGACAATCTCCTCTTGTTGAGGCGCTTCACTGTCGGACTCCATCGGCACCTCAAACGCTTCGGCTTCGATGTACTCGACTGGTTCTGGCTCTGCTGTTACATCTTTTCGAACCACTTCGTCTTGCGCGGCTTGTTGCTGTATTTCAATCGAAATCGGCAAGTACTTCCACATATGACGAATGACCGTTTTCTTTGCCATTTCCTCGTAGTCCGTCACCCACGGGCCAGCGTTCGCTGCCTTACTGCGTTTGCGGCGCTTTTCAATTTCCTCTTTCGGCATGAATTCGAATTGATAACCGCCGTCCTTGAAATGAGCGACCGCGTAGGCGCCAATGAATTCTCCACGCTCTGTCATCGCTGGCTTATGAACGAGCTTCGGATGTAATCCGTACTCATATTCAAACGTGTCATTTGCGTAAACTGCGTGAGCGTAAATGCTTTCGATGTTTCCACTGCGTCGCGCTAGGTCAATCATGCCTTTGTAGCCGATAATAAATTGCACTTCCGATTGACCTGTTTTGTTATTTTTGAACGGCACTAAGTAGCAATGCCCGATGAGCCCCGGCTCCAACCCAAGCTGAGCTGCTTGCATCACCGCCCCAAGAAGCGATGGAACTGAGCATTCTAATAATTTCGGATTCGTTCGAATTGTCGTCAATGCGATTCGCGCCATACGGTCAGCATCCATGTGTTTCGGCAAAGCTTTTTCGATTTCCGGTCCCATCTTTTTGAGATATGCCGCAATCGTTTGAGCTGGTGAAGGAGGCGCTGCCTCCGTGTTTTTTGCTTTGTTTGCAAGTTGATTTTTTAGCGTTTGGTTTGTTGCCATTTCTATAACCTCCCTTAAATTTCGTGAATAATATCTTTGAGTTGAGACTTAACTTGTTCAAGTGCATCGATCAGTTCTTCTGCATCATCGCTTTTTAGAGCGCTGTCAATGTCACCAATCACAGACTCTATTTGCCCTTTGATATCACCGATTTTGTCTTCAATCTCACCGATAATTTCGTTTAATTGAACCATCAATTTATCCACGTGGTTTCTCCTCCTATCTCTTTTTAAATTGCTGTGCTACAGGGCAAGTTGCCCAGTGAGGGATATGCCCTTTGACAACTTCACCCTTTGCTGTCACTACCGTTATGACTTCAATATCAACCGGCATGGCTTTGCCAGCAGGTGTTTTAATCCACTCAATTTCCTTGCCACAACCTTTACATTTGGCCATATCCATTCACCTACCTGATGGAGAATCGTCGCGCCACTGATTCTTTAGCAACCTCTTGATAAATATGCGGATACTTGGCTTTAAGTAGTTTGGTATCCACGCGATGACTCACAACGTTTTTCCATGTGATGATTCGCTCTCCAGCAAACGCTCTTTCATAGTCTCCTAGCATGGCTTTGAGCTGATTTTCCACCTCTTTTCTGCGTGTCGCAGCCTCCTCTTCCTCTTGTTTGGCTTGTTCATATTTCGCAATCAAGTCGGCAGCATGAGATGGAAGTTCGATTTCCTCATCAAATTTTGCTGTTGGGTAAAGAGCTTTCAACAAATCGCTTGAAGCATCTGAACCGTCGAACATTGGTGGATTTTTCTTGAGTACATGATTGTTCCAGAAGTTCGATTCAATCTCAATGAGATACTGAATGATCTCCTCGTCACGTCCAATTTTCTTGTAGATAAACTTATTTCCGCCGATAAGAACTGCAATCCACCAAGCATCATATCCCGTGACGGCCATATAGTGCTGGCATTGAATGAGATAATGCGCTGGAACCTCATCGTCTTTCCATTCGCTTTTTAGATGTTCACTCGCTGTTTTACACTCAAGTCCTGTTTTTTCACCAACAATGAGCCGATCAACGTTCGCTAGCATAAATGAATGTTCGGGGTGTTGCAGGATGGCGTTTTTCCGTCGTACTTTCAATCCCGTGCGCTTACTGAATTCTTGAGCGACCACGTCTTCGAGCATTGTGCCCCAATATGCTGCTTCGCTGTTCACGATCTCTACTGGTGCTTGTCCAATCTTTTCAAGATATACTGCAACTGGCGACTTCCACTTGTTCAATCCTGCAATCGCTGCGGCGTCACTCCCTCCGATTCCGTTTCGTCGTGCTGAAAGCCACTCCTCACGGCTCATTTCGTTTGTATTTGCAAAAACAACTGCCATTTTCATCCCTCCAATTGATTTTTGAAGGTGATTCTTGTACTATGTAAGTAACTTGTTCTAAGCTGTGAATCACCTTTTCTGAAACGCCTCACTCCCTCCAGTGAGGCGTTTTTCATTCGGCGATTTTGCGTGTTGCGCCTAACACGTGGATGAGATACTCGCGAATGTTTTCCTCGAGCACGATCTCCCCATCTGGAAACTCGTAGATTGTATCGCCATACAAAATTTCATCGCCGCACGCATCTATACCCCAATGCTCTGACTCAATCGGGTATGGATATCCTGTCTGCAACGTACGAGTGATGACTGGATGTTCTAAGTCTCGCATGCCTTTTCACCTCCTTTCGCGTAGTATGTAGTAGATGCGCTAACGCACATCGTCAAGTGCAAGAACGCGCATAAGCGAGATGGGGGGGAGGGTCTCGCGCGAGGATGGGAGAGAACGCGCTCCTGCACCTGACGACAGGCACTAGACCTGCCGAATGAAATGTGGTACAATCATATATGGTTCGGGTTTTGCTAGCTTTCAAGCTAGCTTTTTCTTTTTCACGAGAAACTGCTTGTACAGCACTTCCTTTGCGTATAGTTCTGTCGCTAGCAACATGGTTGGATTCTCGCGCATTTCCGCACACAACCTGCGAACCTCTGAAACTTTCATTAGTCGGCTTGCAGTGAAACAAACACTCATTGTTCATTCCCCTTTCTCATCACAAGCGCAATATCCACACCGCGCGCTTTCATCATTTCAACGATTTTTACCAATTCGTCATGTCGTTCTTTCCGTTTGATAAGCTCGTCCAAGTCGCGTTTGCAGCGTTGAAACTCCGTCATCCAGCGCTCCGCATCATCAAAACGAGCGCTTACCCACGCGACTCTTGAACGATCCAAGTATATGCAGCCGCATTCCCATAGCTTCTCTGCTAACTTTTTGTCTTGCTCAAGAACGTTCATTCTTTTCTCTCCTCTCCTTAACGTTCACCAATTTCGGTGAGTGTTATTGCTTGTCCACTTTTTCACCAAAAGGAATGCCTCAATTGAGTCTCAGAATTCGTATTTCGTATCTTCCCAACCGCACTCTTCGCACTCTGCTTCCCAAACGTAGCCTTTCCCTTCGACAATTTCCACCACCTCCCGCTTGTCCATTTTTCTTCCAAAAGAAGCCCTAGAGGGCAGTTGGATCATATTCACGATCAATCCGCTCATGCAGCTCGCGCTTAAACCGCATGAGTTCGTCGTACCAACTTCTATCGCGCGTTTTTACAACTGCTGCAACCGTACGAGTATAGAACACAACTGCTTCGTCAAGCGTTTTGAAATCATACGCACTTGGTAATGACATCTTGTTTCACCTCCTTTTTCTTCGCTCTTGCTTCCAACCCGGCGTACAACGGCCACCCGTCGCTCGACATCGTATTCCGCGCCTTGTCATATGTGATCGGATGGTACTTCTCACCATCGAACACTTCGATGATGTATGTTTCATCGAGCTTGATTTCGCCGTTCTTTGTCTCAAGAGAAACAGTGTCGCCATCAACAATGAGCGTGCCGAGCGTGTAGTTTTCAAGAAACGCGTCAATTTCACGCGTTGTGCGTTTGATATGGTCGCTGATCATTTGCGGTCACCTCCTTCTTTTGTTCTGAAAGATGACGAATTAGACCAGGAAGTAAATGTTTAATGACTGCATTTGCCAATTTTTCAGCAGGAATTTTTATCACCTGATCACCTCCCCTGTTACTATGTGTATGTGTTATCGATTGTCCGTTATTTCATTGAAGGTTTTTCTCCCTTCGTGTTGAAATATTTATGGAAGGGAGGTGAGTAACCTTGAAGAAGATATATGCTAATCTTCTTGGCGAATGGGTTGATCTATCGTCCGATGATACATGCTTGATGGGTCCGCGCATGGTCAGCCCCTCCGTTTGGTGGGAAGAAAACGCTGAGATTTGGAGCCCTAATAAAAAAGATGAACACACCATGTATCAATTGGACTATGTGAGCATTCACTATAAAGGGAAAGACTATCGAATCAGCCCTATTTTCATTCAAGTCGTTAGCGAATAAAGTTATTTAGTCTTATCTGAATAACGGCGTAAGTTGAACTCAACTTCAAGGTTTCTTTTCAATTCCTCAGAGTCGTCAAGCTCCAGCTTGGCGGCTTTTAATGCAAAATATAGGTTGACTTGTTGCGCAATTCTTTCCCACTCGTATTTTTTAAGTCCTTGAAGTTGCTTAACTAAAGACGCGATTTGCTCTCTTGTCATCCCTCTCACCCCCTTTCACGCTGTTTGTTCTTTCTGTAGCAACAATCGAAATGTCTCTCGCCCTTTTGGTGTAATCAGCGTTTGCACGTCAGCTCGTCCGTTTCGTTCCCATTCTTTCAGCTCAAACAGCTCTGGCACATATGCCGCGTACGGTTTGAGTTTCTTTTTCTGGTCGCGATAAATGAATTTGTTTTTCAGTAGCCAGTCGATGAAGAAACGTTCTTTAATCTGTAACTCTTTCGCTGTATCACGGAAATTTGTCAGCAAGTTCCGATCAACCAGCGCGTCGAAATACTCCACCTTCGGCTTCATCGCCGCAATCTGTTCGTTTTGTCGCCGCACCGTTTCCAGTACACCGCGGAACATCATTTTTGTTTGGTCATCCGCGAATGGAAGATACGTATTGATGAACATGTCCTCGTTCGCGACATATCCGCCCGTTTTGCGGATGGTTGGCAACACCTCTGCGGTTACCCATCTCTTGAACTGCTTTGCCTTTTCCTTGATCTCTGGATTATTTCCTTGCTTCGCTGCTCCAATAACCAAACTATAAAGCCCAGATTCATTGATAAATTTTTTAGATTGGTTTCTACCCAATCTGTCGATGACTCCGTGGACGGCGGAGTCATCTTCATCGACGTGATTGGAAAGCGCATCATGTGGTTTTGAAAAACCTAGCGCCTTTGCCGCCTCCACTCCTCCAAACCACTCGACTCCTCCTACAACAACAACTGGCAATTCACCGAACATGGAATGATTAAAAACTTGAACTTCCGTCAACTTTGCGTTCCTCCTTTATGCGGTTTTGTTATTTTTATTTTGTTTCGTATTCGAAACATGAGGTTCAATAAAAAATTCATCTGCACTAATTCCTAACGTCGTGCAAATAATTCTTACTTCACTTAATGTAAAATCACCCCCAGTTCCATTCAAATTTTGATTAATCGCCGACTTTGATTTATTAAGAAGTTCGGCAAGTTGGGATTGCTTCATACCTATTTCATTTAGATAGGCTTTCAACTTGGTATAAGGGGCATGCCGCCGTTTAACATCTTTCACTTCACATCACCCCCTCTCTTGTTTCGTTATCGAAACTTAACTTGAGTTTAATATATCACCCTTATGTTTCGAAGTCAATAACTTTTGTATATTTTTTTTAAAAAAATATAGCTGTTTCGAAACCGATATGGTATATTTAGTTTAGATGTATCTAAACCTTTAAAAAAGAGGTGATAATAAAAATGAGTTACTCATTTGGTAAAAAATTAAAGTGGCTGAGAACTTCTAAAAAATTAACTCAAGAAGGATTAGCCAGAGCTTTGAATCTCCGATATGGAACAAATTTTAATAAAGGGATGATTTCTAAATGGGAGAATGATAAAGAAGAGCCAAGAATGGATTCTATAAGGTATATTGCTGATTTTTTTGGTATATCCCTTGATGAAATTCTTGGTTTAAAAAGTGATTCAGTTCCAAAAGACAATCTCCCCGAACTCACCGAGAAAGACGAACGCGACATCCAGAAGGAATTGGAGAACATCATTAAAGGACTCAAAACAGGAAACGGCTTCGCTGCGTTTGGCGGAATGGACATCGATGAACTCGACGAAGAAGATCGGGAACTGTTAATTGCTTCGCTTGAAAATTCCCTTCGACTTGCGAAACGAATTGCTAAAGAGAAATTCACTCCAAAGAAACATAGAAAAGATTAAGTTTTTCAGGGGGAGCGCTGGATGGCTAATCAAATAAAAAAGATAGTAGAGAAATTAGTCAAAAAGCACGGCACGAACAACCCCTTTGAGATTGCATCACAGAAAGGTATTGTGCTGTTGTTTGAACCATTGGGTGGGATATACGGCTATCATCATAGTTTTAAAAGAATAAAAATCATCCACATTAATTCAGAGTTAGAGGAAACTACACAACGCTTCGTTTGCGCGCATGAGCTGGGGCATGCGGTGTTGCATCCTGAACTTAGCACGTCATTTTTGCGAAAAAACACACTTTTCTGCATGGATAAAGTGGAAAGAGAAGCGAATGAGTTTGCAGTGGAACTGCTTCTCCCGGATGATTGTATTTATACATATCGAAATACCGATATGACCATTTATGAAGTTGCGACAACGTATGGAATACCTAAAGAGGTGGTTCATTTGAAGAGGGAGTTAAAAATTTAAAAGAGCAACGCCATAGGTATTAATTAACTATTTTTATATCATTTTTATAGAAAGGAGAAACCAAATGAAAGTCGCTATTTATGCTCGAGTCAGTACAGACGAGCAAGCAAAAGAAGGATACAGCATCGAATCTCAAAAAGACTCCGTCATTAATTTTGTTAAGTCGCAAAGATGGGAAATTTACGATTTTTACATCGATGACGGATACAGTGCAAAAGATTTAAAACGACCAGCGATGCAACGCCTCATCGAAGATACGAAAGAAAAAAAATTCGATGTCGTTGTATTTTATAAGCTAGATCGGCTTGTGCGGTCTGTCGGTGACTTAGACAAATTATTAAAACTTTTCGATAAACACAACATCGGAATTCGCTCCGTGACAGAGCCTTTTGATACAACAACAGCGATGGGTCGCTTCTTGATTACGCTCGTTGCTGCAATTGCTCAATGGGAACGAGAAACGATTTCTGAACGCGTAATCATCAACATGACAAAAAAGGCAACATTAGGAGAGCGTAATGGTGGTAAGGCTCCTTTTGGATACAACATTGAGGATGGGAAGTTGGTTATAAACGAAGAAGAAGCTCGTTTAGTACGTGAAATGTTTCGTATGTACATTGCTGGAAAAGGCATTCGTCAGATTGTTCTATACTTGCAGCAATTCGGTGTAGACAAGGATATTCGTACAGTATCACGAATGCTCGAAAATCCGGTTTATTGCGGAAAACTTCGCTGGGGGAAAAATTCAAAAATGAATGAAATTATTTCCGATGACATTACTCATCCACCAATCGTTGATATTGAGACCTTTGAAAAAGCTCAAATACTCCGTAAGCAAAGAACTCAGGAAGGAAAAAAAGCAACGTCACCTTATCCTTTCAGTGGGGTATTGAGATGTGCTCGTTGTGGTTCAGCGCTGTCTGGCTATTATAAAAAAGAGAGAGGGTCAAAACATTATATCTGTATTGCCAAAAAGAATAAAGGTACATGCGACCTTCCGATGTTTACAGAGCGTGCATTAACACAAGTATTTCTAGAAAGTCTATCTCCAAGCGATCCGAACAAGTTTTTAAATCTAATACGAAATATAGAAATCCAAACGGAAAACGAAGATCATACAGTGTTAATTGCCGAACTTGAAAAGGAATTAGCAGCAATCAAAACGAGAAAAAGAAACTGGTTATTAGCGTTAGGAAACGGCACGATTACACAAGAAGAGTATAAAGAAATGACGACTGAGGACTCAAAAAGTGAAACACTGATAAAAGAACAACTTGAACAACTAAGCAAAAAAGCAGTTACGTTAGATTTAGAATCCGTTCTTAGCATAGTGCAAAATATCCCAGCGTTATGGGAGACTGCTAATGACTATGAAAAGAAAAGTTTTATCAATGAGTTATTCGAAACCATCGTGGTCGATGTTCCGAGTGATTATTTCCGAGGACGCGGTAAAACTCCATCTGTCATAATTAAGGAAGTACATTTACGTTAAAAAAGTTTCTTTTGATGGCTTTAGCCACCCCCAATGCAGGCAATCCGACACGAACAGCAACCGGTAATAATACTGCTCCAAGCAATGCCACCGCAGGCGACGGCCAAAAAAACCAAGAAATCAACATCATTAATATTCCTATCGTCCAATAAGCTAATGAAGGGGTCCGAATCAATTTCGTAAACGGCGCGATCATCACTTCATTCATTCCTGTAATTGTAAGAAGCTTACTCATCGATACGATAATCGAGATGACAAGAATGGTTGGAAGAAGTTCAGTTATGGCATAAATAAAACTTTTAAAAATGACGCTAATAGAAAGCGGTAACGATCCTGTTGCTGTAATCGCTAACAAAAAGATGCCCACCATACAAGCTAAAGATGTATCTTTGCGCCAAACCATCAACGCGATAATGATACAAATAAACGAGACGTAAATCCAATGTAACGCTGTTAGCTCTACACCCATCGTTCTCTTCCCCTTTTCATAAACTGTAATACAGCATATGAAAAAGAGGATGATGTGTGCGAACGCCTATCTACTTTTACGCCCAATCAAAAAATAAAGTTGATCAACAATATTTGGTTTATCGATAAATGGATTGCGATTTCCTTGAATTCGAAAAATTGCCGCATTTCGATGTTTCTCATATGTTGTAACAGGAAATTGTTTATGCCATTGAACAAGTAGTGGAATATAGACTTGATCAATAAAAGGCTGTTTAATCGCTCGTGGATAACGAACAAGAAAGTATAACATGGCTCGCGCCACCGCTCCTTTTCCGTGTTCAGGTTCAAAATGCTCCCCGTATGCCACGCCACAATCGTTTTGAATGATTTCATCAGGAGACTCTGGTTCATAAAACGGAAAATCCGCGTACGGAAAATTCGAGCGAATAGAATTGCATCGCGGTTCACAAACAAATAAATGATGCAAATCCCCTTTCATCGGTTCCTTTGCCCCAAACCACGATTGTGGCACAACATGTTCTGCATTAAATTTCAATTGTTGGTCAACCATTTTCATTTTTTGCTCAAAATCGAGCTCGCCTTTTTTTGCCTTTTTTACAAGTTGAACAAATTGTTCATATCGCTTTTGGATGGTTTCATAGTCTTGTAAAATCACCGTACGCGGATCTTTCTTTTTTCCCGAATAAATACTTTTTACTGTTCCGTCTGGCTGCAAATCAACCCATGTGTATAAATAGTAATCTTTGCTTAAAAAATACGGGATGCGACGTATATGCGTTCGTTTCACTAAATCGTGATACGCTTGAAATAACAGCTTTCCTTCCATCTGATCATCTATATGCTCATAATATCGTTCAACAATGCGCACCTCTTCATTTTCGTTATAATATAAAGCGTTTTGTTGCTGAATTTTTTGTTGATTTTCAACTAAGTCTTGAAAAATATTTTTTTGTGTTTCTTCCCACCGCTTCAACTGCTCCGCGTGTTGAAGGATAACATCTTCCACCACTCTTCTCTCCAATCATTTTTTTACTATAATGTATTCATGTATTGTCCAGCGTGTCTCGGCTCTTTTGATTCATACGCCTATGATCATATGTTTATAATAAAAAATAGATAGAACCGAGCACATGTTATGATCAATTCTATTTTTTCATTAATTCATTTGTTTTTGGTAAAATAGACGTCGGTTCCCCCTCAATCGTTCTTTATTTTACAAAAAATTCGAAAATAGATGCAATAAAAATCAAGCATAACCACTTTTGCACTCATACGAGTAAAGAATAATGAAGTTTTGTTTTATAGGAAAAAGATTCTATATAAAGAAGCACGACTTTAGGAGGAGAAAAAATGAGAAAGCGATATGAAAACTTAGATGGGGTCTCAACAACCAAAACATTTGCTGATTTACGGCGTTGGTATGCGGAAAGAAGACAAAAAAAGAAAGATTGGTCATATACTTTGCCTCGTGAACATATTCATCGTTCGTTGTTACATACAAATAAAGAGCAAACGTTACTTACATGGGTAGGGCACGCTACATTCATTATTCAAATAAACGGGTTGACGATTGTTACAGATCCTGTTTGGGCAAAACGGTTAGGAACGGTGCGCAGACTAACGGATCCAGCTCTTTCGATTGACGACGTACCTCCTGTCGATATTGTACTCATTTCCCATAGCCACTACGACCATTTGCACTTTTCAAGTATAAAGCAACTAAAAGGAAATCCTCTCATCCTCGTTCCAAGCGGATTACGTTCATCTTTTCTGAAAAGAGGGATGAAGCGCGTCATCGAATGCTCTTGGTGGGAAACCGTTGTCGAACAAAATGTTTCATTTACGTTCGTTCCGGCACAACATTGGTCTAAACGGACGTTATTTGATACAAATACATCCCATTGGGGTGGGTGGGTAATTGAAACGAAAGACAAACCGACGTTTTATTTTGCAGGAGATAGCGGATATTTCCGTGGATTTCGAGATATTGGAGAACGTTTTCGAATCGATTATGCTTTATTGCCGATTGGTGCATACGAGCCAGAGTGGTTTATGGGCCCTCAACATGTGACACCAGAAGAAGCAGTACAAGCATTTATCGATTGCCAAGCAAAAACATTTATTCCGATGCATTATGGCACATTTCCGCTAGCTGACGATACACCGAAAGAGGCGTTAGACCGCCTTTACGCTGAATGGGAGCGCCGCAACCTTCCGAACGAACAATTGCGCGTGCTGAAATTAGGTGAAATCGTGCATTGCGAACACGAAACCGCCACATAAAACGTGGCGGTTTCAACAAATATGTTCACTTATACATAAGCATCTTCCGTTAATCCATTTTGCAATACGTACATACGATAGTACAACCCTCGTTTTGCAAGCAGCTGTTGATGATTGCCGCGCTCGACAATTTCCCCTTGATGCAAGACGAGAATTTGATCCGCATCTTGAATCGTTGATAAGCGATGGGCAATCGCAATCGTCGTTCGTCCTTTTCGCATTTTTTCAAGCGCTTGTTGAATCGCTTCTTCTGTTTCTGTATCAATATTTGCTGTCGCTTCATCAAGCACTAATATTTTCGGATTCATCGCAATCGTTCGGGCAAACGCAATGAGCTGACGTTGTCCGCTTGAAAACGTCGTGCCTCTCTCTGTCACAGGATGATCATATCCTTTTGGCAACTTTTCAATAAACGAATGGGCTTGAACGAATTTCGCAGCTTGCTCAATATGTTCATTCGTCAAATTTTTGTTATGAAGCCGGATGTTATCGCGCACCGTTCCGTAAAACAAAAACGGGTCTTGAAGCACAAGGCCAACATGTTTTCGCAACTCCTCTTTCGGATACGCTTTAATAGACTGTCCGTCAATGAAAATATCCCCCCGTTCAAATTCGTAAAAGCGCATAAGCAGTTGAACAATCGAGCTTTTCCCGCTCCCTGTATGCCCGACGAGCGCAACTGTCTCGCCTGGTCGAGCAATAAACGAAATGTTTTTTAGCACATCGCGTTTTCCATCGTAGCTAAACGATACGTTACGAAATTCAACCGTGCCCTTTTCAATAACGAGCGGCCGTTCGTCTTGTTTCGGTTCTTCTTCCCGTTCATCTAGCAATTGAAACACGCGCGATGAAGCAACAAGCGCTTGTTGAAACATCGATAAGCGCATCATCATTTGATTAATCGGTTCAAAAAATCGCTCTAAATAGTTGACGAAGGCGTATAACACACCAATTTCAACCGGGCTTTGAAAAGAAGAAAAACCAAAATAACTTAAAACGACAATAAGCGAAAACACATAAACGACATCTGTCGCGGGACGAAGCAACAAACTATCTAATTTAATGTTTTTCATCGCCGCCATATAATGTTTTTCATTAATCGCACCAAATTGCTCCCTCATCCGCTTTTGTTGACGAAACGCTTGAATAATTGCCATCCCTTGAAGCGATTCATTTAACTTCGCATTCAGTTGACTTAATCGCTCACGCAAATCGCTATAAAATACTGAACTATACTTTCGATACGTACGAATAATAAAATAAATAATCGGTAAAATGACTAAACAAAAAGCCGCTAATCGCACATCAAGCAAAAACATCGCGACAAACACACCAACTAGGAAAAAAGCACTTTGAATAAACGTGACAAGCACTTCAACAAACATTTCTTTAATGGCTTCCGTATCATTTGTCACTCGTGAGACAATGCTTCCAGCCGGTGTGCGATCAAAATAACGCATCCCCAACGATTGTACTTTTGCAAATACATCCATGCGCAGTTGTTGAATAATTTTTAATGCGATTTCTTGAAACTTTAGCAATTGAAAATAAGAAAGAACGACTTTTCCGATGTGTATCGTAGCGTAAGCAGTTGCTAGTGCGATCATCGCTTGAAACGGAAACGTCATATGCGTTAAATAATCATCAATGAAAATTTTTACAATAATCGGACCAAGTACTTCTCCTGCGGTCGTTAACGCCAAAAGAAAAAAAGCAAACAATAACGATTTTCGGTGCGGTATAGCATAGCTCATTAGCCGCATAAACACTTGCTGTTGATTCATTGTATCCCTCCACGTTCAACGAGTTGTTCGAGCTGTTGACGAGCATACATATCGCGATACCATCCGTCTTGTGCAACGAGCTCGTCATGCGTACCACGTTGAACAATTTTTCCATTTTCCATCACTAAAATAAGGTGCGCATGTTGGACGGCGCTTAGTCGATGTGTGGCAATCATCGTCGTCTTCCCGGCGCGATTTTCTTTTAACGCCTGTAAAATGCGCTCTTCTGTGTGTGCATCGACAGCCGATAATGAATCGTCTAAAATGAGCACTTCAGGATCAAGCAACAATGCGCGCGCAATCGACAGCCGTTGTTTTTGCCCTCCTGATAACGACACACCTCTTTCACCAACAACCGTTTCGTATTGGTCAGGAAACTGTAAAATATCCTCATGCACGTGAGCGAGTTTAGCGACATGCTCCACCTCTTCTTGACTTGCCTCTGGTCGTGCAAAGGCGATATTATCGCGAATAGAGGCAGAAAAAAGAAAATGATCTTGCGGCACATAACCGATCGATTCGCGCAACCGTTCGATTCGATATTGCGTAATCGAACGTCCACCAAAATAAACATCACCATCCATGCCAACAAACTCGCGCAGTAACACTTTCAAAAGCGTCGTCTTTCCAGCTCCTGTCTTTCCAACAATACCTAACGTTTCTCCTTTTTTTAACGTAAACTGAATGTTTTGCAACGTTGGCTTCGTTTCATTTGGATATGTAAAGGAACGAAGATCATACGTGATATCCCCTGTCGGTACTTCATCAAGCAATCCGTCATTTTCTTGTATATCCGGTTGTTCACGCAGCAACGATAACACACGGTCATATGAAGCACGACCGCGTTCTACAATGTTAAATAACCAACCGAACGCCAACATTGGCCAAATGAGAAGTCCTAAATACATCGTAAATGAAACGAGCTGCCCGATCGTTAACTCTCCTTGAACGACAAAACGCGCCCCAAAAACAATCGCTAAAAAAAACGACACGCCGACAATGAGTGAAATCGTTGGATCAAACAATGAATCAACGCGAGCAACCGCCATATTTTTTCGGACGACATCATCTGATTGCATTCGAAACGATTCAATTTCTTCTTTTTCTTGTCCAAACGTTTTTATCACTTTAATACCAGCAATGCTTTCTTGTACTTTATCGTTTAATGCAGAAAACGCCTCTTGCGCCAGATGAAACCGTTGATGAAGCAACGAGCCGTAGTAGCTCGTTAAATACGCCATAAGCGGCATCGGCAATAAACAAATAAGCGTTAGTTTCCAACTAATTGTAAATGCCATCGTCGCAATGACAAAGCCTCCGATACATAATGAATCAACAAGCGTCAAAACGCCAACGCCAGCAGTTTGTTGAATCGCTTGCAAATCATTTGTCGCATGTGCCATTAAATCGCCGATACGGCGATTTTGATAAAATGACGGAGACATCGTTGTAAAGTGACTGTACAGCCGATCGCGCAACAAGCGAGCAAGCTTTGCCGCTGATCCAAAAATCATCGTCCGCCAAACGTAACGACAAACATACATACAAAGCGCAACACCTGCAAGCAAACTTAACCACAGGATAAGCTTTTCTTTCGTCAATTCCCCTGCTTTCACAGCATCTACAACATGCCCAATCACTTTTGGAGGAACAAGCTCAAGCAATGAAACAATTGCAAGCAATATAATTCCAATCATATACGCTTTTCTTTCTTGCTTAAAAAACCACATTAAGTCGAGAAATACTTTCACACACCATCCCTACCTTCTTGCACTCCTGTTGTCGTTTCATTTTATCAAATATTCCAAAAATAAGAAAGCGTTTTGCTATGTCAATATATAAAGGTTGTTTTTCTTGTCGCATACTTTTACATATGCAGGTCAATCTAAAAAAGACCAAAACAAACAAGGAAGGTGGTTGTCGCCATGGATTTGCAAACAGGAAAGCTATATTGGCCAACGACGTTTCCCGACGCTCCTTCGTATCCACCACTAGACGAGGATATTCAATGTGACGTATTAATTGTCGGTGCGGGCGGATCAGGGGCGTTATGTGCTTATTATTTAAGTGAAACCGATTTAGACGTTGTCGTCATCGACAAACGAAAAGCGGGATACGGGAGTACAATGACAAACACGGCGCTTATTCAATGTCTCGGGGATAAAATGTTTTTTGAACTTGTCAACAGTTTTGGAGAAGCGTATGCCGCCCGACATTTGACACTTTGTCAACAAGCAGTCAATGAACTTGAACGAACGGCAAATCAATTACATATTGATGTAGAATTTAAGCGGAGAGATAGTTTGTATTATGCAAGCGTTGCCGAAGATGTAGCAAAACTTGAAAAAGAATATGAAGCATTAAAAAAGCAGGGCTATCCTGTTGTTTGGCTAAATGAACAACAAATACGCCAACACTATCCGTTTAAAAAACATGCGGCTTTATATACAACAGGTGATGGGGAACTCAATCCGTACAAATTAACGATCGGGCTGTTGGAATATGCGAAAAAACGCGGCGTGCGCGTGTTTGAAGAGACGGAAATGAATGGAAAAAAACTTGAACAACATATGGCAACATGTTATACGAAGAACGGATATACCATTCGAGCACGAAAAGTCATTTTCGCCGCAGGTTACGAAACGTTAGAAGTGAAGCAAGAAAAAAAGGCGTTGCTCGTTAGCTCGTATGCCGTCATTACAAATCGTGTTGAGGATTTTTCAAGTTGGTATAAGCGAACGCTTATTTGGGAAACGGCGCGCCCGTATGTATATATGCGCACAACGGCTGATAATCGCATTATTATCGGTGGGCTAGATGAAAATACCGCTTATGCAGACGACCGTGACGCGAAGCTCATGCATAAAAAAGAACGACTGATCGAAGAATTTCATCGGCTATTTCCTGATATTCACGTCGTTCCTGAATTTTATTTAGCTGCTTTTTACGGTGGGACACACGATGGCCTTCCGATGATTGGTGTATATGATTCCTTCCCGAATTGTTATTTCGTCTATGCTTACGGGGACAACGGAACCGTATATAGCACTGTACTCGCCCAAATTTTACGCGATGTGATAACAGAAAAACAAAATGACGACTTTTATTTATATATGCAAACAAGGCCAAAACTCCCACAAACGTAAGTGGGAGTTTTATGTCGTAATCGCCCATATAAGTGATTTTTTTCTCTTTTTATTCGGTATCGCCTTTTCTAGAGTGGATGGCTTAATGTGCGAAATCGGTTCAATAGATGGTTCTGTAATAACCTCATCAATCGTTTCTTCAGTAGAAACAGTTGCCGGTACTATCGAAAGATCCATTTGTTCAACATGTTGCCATACATGTAGCAAATCGGAAGCCACGCGTTCCCAACGATAAAGCGACGTAGCTAATTTTCGTCCGTTGTCCCCCATTTTTTTCATTAGTGTGCGATTTGATAAGATTTGTGTCATTTTTTCCACAAAATCTTGCGGATCTTCTGGTCTTTCGACAACGACACCATTTTCATTCGGAACGATAACTTCAGGATTGCCGCCACGAGCAGTAGTTACAATCGGAAGCCCTGCCGCCATCGCTTCATAATGGACACGAGCAAGCGGCTCTTGCCATTGCGATGTACAAACGAATAAATCAGAGGCAGCAAACCAGTTTTGAATTTCATTTGGCGGTACGAATCCTGTCGCTACAACAGGGACAGGCAATCTTTTCGCTAGCGAACGAATGTAAGCGATATAATCGGTTGTCCCTTCTTCGCTAAACCATTTGCTTCCGACAATGACGAGCGCTAAATCGTTAAATCGTTTCGCAAGTTCCGGCAGCGCTTGAATGAGTTTGTCAACCCCTTTATTCGGCGACAACCGACCGGCAAATAAAATAACTGTTTTTTGATCTATTCCGTGCGCTTGGCGCAGCTGTTTGCGAATCGACGCCATATGAGGATGGCTCCCTGGCAAAAACCGCTCGGAGTCAACACCGGAGTAAATCGTCCGCAGTTTTCCTTCTGCTTCTGGATATAGCTCGCGAATGACTTGACCGATGTAGTTGCTGATCGTCACAATCGCTGATACTTGCCGCACCACTTGTTCTGCTTCTTCACGGTTTATTTTCGCTAGTTGAAACATGTCGTTATGCATGCTAAGCGTAATTTTTGCATGAGGAGCGACTTGGCGAATGGGTAAAACAAGGCGTGGCCTATTGAAAATGTGGATAAGATCAAACGGATGCGCTTGCACGTATTGAACGACATGGTCGCAATACGTATCAAATATTCCTCCAGGGACACGCACATAATGAATGCCGTCAATTGTTTCTTCGTTTGGTAATGTTTCATGTTGTACTCCTAGCACAGTAATGCGATGAGCGCGGCAAAGATGAGGGAGAATCCCAGCAATATACGTTTGAATCGCACCTCCAAGCACAGGTGGAACAGGTAATTTTTCTGTACAAATCATTAAAATGTTCATCGATTTCCGTTCTCCTTCCAATCGTTTTCAATTTCAGCGAGCACTGGCCATTTTGTCGCATCTGTTGCAACAATCGTTTCAATAAGTTGCATCGTTTGTTCGTTTAAAAACAGCTCTGGATCATATACTACTTCTTTTAAGTTTTTGTAAAATTCATTTGGAAGCGACAAATCGATCATGAATACTTCATATAATGAAGCGTCGATCGGATTTGCTTCATGATACGCTCGAATCATTTCACGTACCCAATGAACGTCCCAGCGATATAAATCGGCCATTGTGCCAGAAATGAGTTTTCGTAAATCGCGAATCGGCAAATCAAATGCGACACCGTCTAAATCAATAATCCACATACCGTTCGCACCCATTTGTCCATTCGACCATCCATAATCTTGATGCACTAATCCCCACTCGCTATGTCCAAGCTCAACTAATTGATTGTACGGAGATTGTTGCAGTCTTGCAAAACTTTCGCGCGCCTGAGCTTGAAAGTGGTCGACAACTTGCAATAACATGGCGCTTGCTGGCATTTCTTTATATACGTTAGCTAATTGGCGAAACCAGTCCATTTTACTAATCGTTTTTTCATACGTTTTCGGCCATTTATATAACCGCGAAGCGATTTCTGCCCCTTTAGGCGGAACGTATCCTTTGCTTAAACGATGAAATTCGCCAAGCGCATAACAAAGCTGCTTTGCTCCTTCTAAATCTTTCGTTACTGGAAATAACGGTTCAATCCACTCCGCTACAAACCATAGTTTTCCGCCCGCCTCCACATAATCCATTCCGTCTTTCGTTTGTACGATCGGCGGGACGTTGGCTTTTTGCACATCGACTAAATATCGTTGTGCCCCAAGGCTAAATAAGCTGCGCGTTGGCCGGCGATGGAGCAATTTTAAACTTTTCGGACCTTTGTTCGTTTCTAATTTCCAAATCGCTCCCCCTTTATCTGGCTTCGTCGTCACGACTTGCCTACTTTGAACAGACAAATCGTAATGGCGCAAAACGTCTTCTGCCATTTGTTCAATATAGTCCGGTACGAAAAATTCGTGCATCGTTTCATCTACAATCCATGGCTCAATGAACATATAACCCCTCCTATTTGACATAAATCCCTACTATCTCAACATATGCACTAAAAGAAATTTCGTATAGACATATCCATTACGCCCAACAAAAAACCGCCTCTTTTCATTCAGAGACGGTTTCACTAAGCCATTGTTCAATATGTTGTTCTAGTTCTAACGGCTTTGTTGTTGGCGCAAACCGCGCGACCACTTGCCCGTTTCGATCAACTAAAAACTTTGTAAAATTCCATTTCACCGCTTTCGTTCCTAACACACCTGGAGCTTGCTCAGTTAAGTAAACGAACAGCGGATGGGCGTTTGGACCGTTTACGTCCACTTTCGCAAACATCGGAAACGTTACACGATAATTCAATTGGCAAAATTGTGAAATTTCTTCTTCCGATCCCGGCTCTTGATTTCCAAACTGATTGCACGGAAAACCGAGCACAACAAAACCACGATCTTTATATTTGTCATATAGCTGTTGCAATTGTTCGTATTGCGGCGTCAATCCGCATTTACTTGCTGTATTGACGATGAGTAATACGTTTCCTTTATACTGCGCTAACGATTGTTCTTCTCCTTGAATGGTGCGTACGTGAAAATCGTAAATGTTCATCTCACATTCCTCCTTTAGCGCTATTGTAACATATCGATTATTTTTTCTACACAAACAATGCTTCCATTCAGACAAATGAAACAATGTTCGCTATAATAGTGAAAAAATACAAAAAAGAAGGTGTTTTCATTGAAAATGCGCGTCAGTGCGGTGCAATATCATTTACATACGATTCAATCGTTTGAACAGTTCGCAAAACAAGTTGAACATTATGTAAAAACAGCGCAAGAATTTGGGGCTGAATTTGTCCTATTCCCTGAGTTTATGACGACACAGCTCATGTCCATTGGCGATGACACGAAAGAAGCGTTAACGATCGACGAGCTTCCGACGTTTACAGAAGCATATCGCTCGCTATTTACCACGCTTGCGAAACAGACGAATATGCATATTATTGGCGGAACGCATGTCATAAAAAAAGGGGATCGGCTATATAATGTCGCTCATTTGTTTTACCCTGACGGAACGATTGCCGAACAGGCGAAATTGCATATTACGCCGACGGAAGTGAACGAATGGAATATGCATGGCGGTGATACATTGCACGTCTTTCCAACAGCGAAAGGGACGATTGCCATTTTAACATGTTATGATATCGAGTTTCCTGAAATCGTGCGCATGGCGCGCGCAAAAGGAGCAGACGTCATTTTTTGCCCATCATGCACCGATGACCGCCACGGGTTTCATCGCGTACGCTATACATGCCACGCCCGTGCCATTGAAAACCAAGTGTACGTCGTCACGACAGGAACAGTCGGCTCGTTGCCAACCGTCGATTTTATGCGGGCAAACTTCGGTCAAGCAGCGATCATTGCACCGAACGATATTCCATTTCCACCGCGTGGCATTTTAGCGGAAGGAGAAATCAATAACGATATGATCATTACGGCTGATCTTGATTTACAGCTTCTTTACGACGTTCGCGAACGCGGATCGGTAACAACATGGCGCGATCGGCGCACGGATTTATATACAGATTGGACATAAGGGGGAGAACGATGTATAAAAAGCAACTTTACGTCTTTCATGGCGACCGTCCAATTCCTGCGATCATTCGTAACTACGAAGAAAAAGACATCGATGCGTTAATTCGCATTCAGCAAGAAAGTTTTCCACCTCCTTTTCCATCTGAACTATGGTGGAATAAAGAACAGCTTATGAATCATATCACACTTTTTCCAGAGGGGGCGTTATGTGTCGAAGTGGACGGGGAAGTCGTCGGATCGATGACCGGTTTGATCGTGAACTTTCATCCAAGCGATGCCGATCATACGTGGGAAGAAATAACGGATAACGGATATATTCGCAACCATAACCGAAACGGCAATACGTTATACGTCGTCGACATCGGTGTCCGCCCATCATATCGAAAACTCGGCTTAGGAAAATGGTTGATGCAATCGATGTACGAAGTTGTCGTCCAGCAAAAGCTTGAACGACTATTAGGTGGCAGTCGGATGCCGGGGTATCATCTATACGCGAGTGAAATGACCGCTGAACAATATGCACATGAGGTAATCAAAGGAAAACTGAAAGACCCTGTCATTACATTTTTACTTCGTTGTGGGCGCACGCCAGTGAAAGTCGTTGCTAATTATTTAGAGGATGCCCAATCGTGCAACTACGCCTTGCTTATGGAATGGCGCAATCCGTTTTTGTAACCGCCCGTCCACACCGTTCCTCTCTCTCATTCATACGATAAAGTAGAGAGGAGGAAACGAAATGAAAAAATGTTGTTGTGCACCAACGCGTCATAAACCAATGCCGCCACAACGCGATGAATGCCCATGCTGTGTCGAAGGAATGAAAGATGTATTAGCACAGCTAAACGGAAAAGAAGTCGATATTGCCACACTCGACCAAACAGGACTAGGACAAGGAAATAATAATTTTATAGTCGGTACGATCGTAAATGACTTAATCGTCACGGGTACGATTCCTGGAAGCGGACAAAATAGACGTTCTGCCGCTTTTCCGATTTGTAATGTCGTTGGGGTGAGAGGAGATGCGCTAAAAAATATTCATCTTCCCGCCATTGACGAAACGTGCGATTGTTGCGAACGTTCCATTACAAGCTTTTTGCAAAGTATTCAAGGACAGACGGTAGATGTCGACACATTAGCTACCGGGCAATTTAACAATGTGCAAAATGTTACAGTCGATGACGTCGGAAAAGGAACTGTGCGTCTGACAACCACAAACGACACATGGGTCGTAAACAGCTGTTTTATTTCGGGCATATTTGGCTTTACGCGATAAGAGAGCTTCGCTTCACGCGTCGCTCTCTTTATCGTAATGGACAACTTCGTATTTGAACATGTTGTGGGCATATGTCTACTTGTTGCTCAACGCGCGGCGTACATGTCGTTCCTTCCATTTCAATTTTTACCCGTCCGAGCGATTGGATATGTTGACAAAGATGAACAGAAATGAATATTTGCGGGCACGTTGTCGAAAGAAGCGCCGCTTTACAGTCAGCTACAACCGTTTCACAGACGACGTTCGTCCCCGATGGAGCACATAATAACACGTCTTCGACCGTTGCTAATGAAATCGGCTTTGTCTTCCATACCGTTCCATCTTTCTGTGTACATTGTAATACGACAAAAGTTTCGACGAGAACATATACTTTTTGTAATTCAACCCGTTTTCCGTTTGGCAACGTGACATGCACGGTCTGTCGTTCATCAAGCGTATGACAAGCAATTTGTTCTGGTTCAATCGGCTGTCCGCACGCATCAGTCAATATGCAGCGAATATGTTCACAATCGCCAAGACGATCGAGTTGTTGATGAAGTTGAATGCATACGCGTCCGATGCACATGCCATTTCCTTTACATTCAACATGCACGTCGCGTAAATGCGCCATCGTCAATGAACGGGATTCCCCTTCTTGTAATGAACATGCGATTTCTCCGTTAATCAAGACGTCCATTTGTTGTCCGCAACCTTGTTCATATACAACCGTCACCGTTCCAAACGCATGCACATGTTCTTCCGCTGACCATACGATCGTTTTTTCCCCGCATGGCGCACAAACGTTAACACAAATATTGTGCTCGACAATCGGTTCGGTCACCGCCTCTCTTTTCGTTAATTTTACCGAACGCGTAACCCAATCAAACACTTTCTCTACATGAACACAATGCTTCTCCACCTGCCACTCCCTCCTTTTCATTCGATATATCATACTATGTGTCGATGCACATTCGTGCATAGGCGTACAGTGAAAAAAATGTAATAAAAATAGGTGCAAAACAAAAGACAAAATCCTATACACGTTTTCGTTTTTTGCATTGTATATAGTGGAAGAGCATTCTTCTAATAAAAATCGAGAAGGAGCGGATACAATGAGCTGTGGCGGATGTTGTCCAGACCGTCCAATCGTGACGGATGAAGTTTGTCAAAATTGGGAGTTTCGTTGTGACAGTACAGATCGTACAATTTGGGAAGCAGATGGGGATGTCATTAAACCATTTGGAACAGTAACGGTACTAGTGGAAAATAGTTGTGATGGTGTCGAAGTACGCGTGAACGATACATTAATGGCTACGTTAACAGAAGGACAATCGTTTTCCAAAACATTTAATAGTTTGAAAAAAGTATCGATTCGTTGTTTAGGGGGATCTGGTGGTTCTATTTGCTGTGGAAAATTATGTATGACAGTACATTATAAAAAATGTTAATGAGTGAAGGTGTTCCAGCTAGCGGAACACCTTTTTTAATGAATATACGTTTTCGGCACGTGTTGTTCATCGGTTGCGAGTAATCGTTCAAGGAAGTCAGTACGTTCACGTAGTTGCGCCATTTCTTTTTCTATTTCTTCCATTCGCCTCTCCACTTTCGTTACACGCGCTTCGAGGCTCCACGTTTGTTTTTCGAGAGCGATCATGTAGTTCCACATGCGCATAAATTGTTCATCAGACAGCTCATAAGGGGCTTCAAACTGGATAGGCAGTCGTTTGCCGCAAACTTTTTCAATCGCTTGTTCGATGTGAGACGTATATAACGTTTGAAGCCAATTTTTTTGTAATGGGTTCGTGCAATGAATAACGACTTTATCGTCTTCCATCGTCGCTGTCGTTCCTTCGATCCATGTGTGAAAAGCGAGCGAGGACATCATGCGAGATAAAACGTTTTTCACTTCTGACCACATCGTTCTCCCCCCTTTCACACATGGAATTAAACAAAAATAAAAAAATTCCTTCCTATTTTTTTCGAAACGCCCACCATTGTTTTGTTATTTCATAAGCAATGCGGTCATACAATTCATCCGTCGTCGTCGCTTTGACAACTTCGCCATCGAGTAAAACGAACGGGCAATGTTTGCATGTTTTACATTTGCCAACGCAATCTTTTCGTTTTATTTTTACATGTTTGAACGTTTGTTTGAAAAACGCATATAACGTTTTTGTTGCAAATTTATTTTTCTTGCAAAAATGCATTTTTTTCATGTCGCCACACTCCAAGTATGATAACTATAATCATTTTCATTTCTATCATACTTCGAATGTTTGATTCCTTCAATGATTTTTATGCGGCATATTGTTGTAATTGTTCAAGCGAGCGGATGATGTACGGAATCATATGTAATAAGTCGTCGACATGGCTTTCGTTAATCGTGCGTCCGAAATCAATCGTCACTTCATGCGTATATTGTTCATTTTGTCCATATGTATACGTCAACGTTTGTAAAATGATGCGGCGCTCTCCCCAAATGTGTTTTAACGTTTGTTCTACGTCAGCTCCATCGACGTTTGTCGCTAAAAAAGAAAACGAAACGGTTACCGTACAGCCTGCATGCGTGACATCTTCATATAACAGTTCGTTCGCAATATGTTGAAGCGTCATCGCAAGCGAAATGGTGCACGTCACTTCATGCGCATGCCGCAATTGAAAAGAAAGCGCATATGCGCGCGTAAATTTCGCTAAGTCGACAACGTCAGAACGATCCACGACTGTAATAAGCTCATCGCTTATATCTAAATCATATATCGCTCCTTCTACCACCGTTTTTAAATTATCAAAAATCGTCGGGTCAAACATATGATCATCCTTTCGAGCGCTTATATATTTTTGAGCGAACGATACGCCGTTCTACTTCGGCCAAATTGACTGCATAGCCGATTCCAGGTTGTTTTTGAACGAAAATTCGCCCAAGATGGACAGTCACTTCTGGTTCGATAAAATCACGTTCCCAATAATTTGCGGATGCCGCTGTGTCGCTTGGGAGAGAAAAGTGCGGAAGCGTCGCTAAAGCGATGCTATGTGCTCGTCCGACCCCGCCTTCTAACATGCCGCCACACCATACAGGAATACGATGTTGCTGGCATAAATCATGAATGCGTTTTGCTTCTGTTAATCCACCTACTCGACCAATTTTTACATTGATCACGCGGCAACTTTTTAACTCAATCGCCCTTTTTGCATCTTCATATGAACAAATGCTTTCATCTAAACAAATCGGCGTTTGCAATTTCGCTTGTAGCTTCGCATGATCAACGATGTCATCTACAGCAAGCGGCTGTTCAATCATAAGCAACTCATAGTCATCAAGCGCTCTCAGACGGTCGATATCGCATAACGAGTAAGCGGAGTTTGCATCCACCATTAGCGGAACATGTGGAAAATGGTGACGAATCTCTCGAACAACATCAACATCCCATCCGGGCTTAATTTTTATTTTTATACGTTTGTATCCTTCCGCAAGCGCCTGTTCAATCCGTTTTAATGTATTTGTTATCGGCTGAATGCCGATGCTGACACCCACGTCCACTTCTTGTTTTTCACCGCCTAACGCAACGTGCAACGGCATATGATGCCGTTTCGCAAATGCATCCCAAACGGCCCCTTCAAGCGCTGCTTTCGCCATATAATTGCGGCGAATGAGCGAAAATCGGTCACGCAATTCATCCGGATGATAAACAGGTGCTTGAAAAAGAAGCGGAATTAAAAATGCTTCAAGCATATGCCACGTCGTCTCGATCGTTTCTTCTGTATACCACGGAGCAGAAAACGCGACGCCTTCTCCCCAGCCGCGCACACCATCTTGATCTATGACTTCAACTAATAAAACTGGACGCGTTTTCATCGTCCCAAAACTTGTCGTAAACGATGATTTTAATTCCATCTCTAAGTATCGTAAAATAACTGTATGAAATTGCACAAAAATCCCTCCAAAATCATTATACAAAAAGGCGCTAGCTTTTGTCGCCATGCGCCTTTTTGTTCATCCTAAATACGCTTCTCTCACTTGTTCGTTTCCGAGCAACTCTTTTCCTGTTCCTGACATTGTAATTTCCCCTGTTTGAATGACGTAGCCACGATGGGCAATTTGAAGCGCTTGGAATGCGTTTTGTTCAACGAGCAAAATCGTCATTCCTTCATCGTTTAACTCGCGAATAATATGAAAGATTTGTTCGACGATAATTGGGGCTAAACCCATTGACGGTTCATCTAGCATAAGAAGTCGAGGCTTCATCATTAAAGCACGACCGATCGCTAGCATTTGTTGTTCTCCGCCGCTCATCGTTCCCCCTTTTTGTTGTAAACGCTCTTTTAGTCGCGGGAAATAATGAAACACCCGTTCCATTCGTTCAGCTATTTCTTTTTTATCTTTTACCGAAAAAGCTCCCATTTCTAAATTTTCTTTTACCGTCAGTCTCGGAAAAATTCGCCGTCCTTCCGGAACATGAGCGATGCCTGATAATGACGTAATATGTGGGGGCGTATTTGTGATGTCTCTTCCTTCGTACAAAATGCTCCCGCTTTTCGCCTTCACCTGCCCGCTAATCGTTTTTAACGTCGTTGATTTTCCAGCACCGTTACTGCCGATTAACGTAACAATTTCCCCTTCGCACACTTCTAAATCAATTCCTTTTAACGCATGAACTCCGCCATAAAACGTATGAACACGCTCTAGCCGCAGCAAACTCACTCGCTATCCCTCCCTATGATGCTGTTGTCGCTCCTTTGCCTAAATAAGCTTCAATCACTTTTTCGTTGTTTCGAATGTCATCTGGGGTACCTTCAGCAATTTTTTCTCCGTGGTCTAACACAATAATATGTTCGGAAATTTCCATAACAAGCTTCATATCATGTTCAATTAAAATGATCGTTAGTTGTAATTGTTCGCGCATATGGTAAATGAGCTTCGTTAATTCTGCTGTCTCTTTCGGGTTCATTCCCGCAGCTGGCTCATCTAGCAATAACACTTTTGGCTTTGTCGCTAATGCGCGGGCAATTTCAAGTTTTCGTTGTGCCCCATACGGCAAATTTTTCGCCTCTTCGTTATAAAGCGACTCTAACCCAACGTATTGCAAAAGGCGATACGCTTCTTGCTTCGCTTCTTTTTCCTCTTTGCGCATAAACGGCGTGGAAAACATCGTATGAAATAACCCGCTCCGCAAATGTGTATGCATGCCAACCATGACGTTTTCTAAAACTGTCATCGCTCCGAACAAACGAATGTTTTGGAACGTGCGCGAAATGCCTTTTTGTGCGACTTGATGCGGTTTTAAACCAACGATTGACTCACCGTTTAGTAAAATATCGCCACTCGTCGGCTGATATACACCTGTCACCATGTTAAACAACGTCGTCTTTCCTGCACCGTTCGGTCCAATGACTGCTGTAATTGATCCTTTTTGTACGTCCATATTAATATTGCTGTTTGCCGTAAGTCCACCAAATTGTTTCGTTAATTGTTTAACCGTTAAAATAGACATCTTTCGCCCCCTCCTTTCCATCTACCATATTCGTTGCACCGCTTTTTAACTCTTTTTCGTCAAAACGAGGGTTTTTTGCTGGCAATAACCCTTGTGGCCGGTACAAAGCGAATAAAATTAAAATGACTCCGAAAATAAATCGTTGCATTTTCGCAGGAGATAGCGCATCTGGAATACTGACCACTCCGCTCAAACTGAGTTGGTTCAACCAGTTTGTTAGCTCTGTAAGCACTTGAAGATTTAAAATCGTTACAAGCGCCGCACCGAGTATAACACCTGGGACGCTACCCATTCCTCCTAAAATGACCATGACGAGAATTGTAATGGATTCAAGCAACGTAAAGCTTGTCGGATCAACAAACGTCTGTTTTGCGGCAAAGACGACGCCCATCATTCCTGAAAATGAAGCGCCCACAGCAAACGCCATCAACTTCGTACGGACGAGTGGAATGCCCATCGCTTGTGCAGCAATCTCATTTTCGCGCACTGCTTTCCACGCTCGTCCAATTTTTGAATACTCTAAACGTCGAACGACAAAAATGGTAAACAGTAAAATAACTAATACGACATAATAAAATTGACTTGGGTACATGAACTCTAGTCCAAACAACTTTGGCGGTTGGACAGAAGCAAGTCCCATCGCCCCGTTTGTAATGTTGACCGGTTTATCTAAGTTATTAAAAATAATGCGAATGATTTCCCCAAATCCAAGTGTCACAATGGCTAAATAATCACCTTTTACACGCAACACTGGAATGCCTAGTAATATTCCAAATATCGCAGCGACAATGCAACCGATAATTAAAAATACCCAAAAGCTTTCTCCCGATAACGGATATTGCCCAAATGGCATAAAGTTATTTGCTTGCGTTGTGGCAAAAATACCATACGTATAAGCGCCAATCGCAAAGAAGGCAACAAATCCTAAATCTAATAGGCCGGCAAGGCCAACGACAATGTTTAAACCGAGCGCCATGGCGATATAAATTCCAACTAACGTCGCCACTTCCATATACGATTGATATGCTTCTCCTTGACTAGCGGCTAATGGCAGTAGTACGCTTAATACGACGATGCCTATCACCCATTTCACGCGATTCGAAAACGTTGTGAAATGTAAAAATAAAAGCGAGGAAAGCAAAAGTAAAAAAGCAACAACCGATTTTTGCGCTAAATATAAGCTAATAAATGTTACGGCAATATATACAGCGATCACAATTGCCTGAAGTCGTTTATTTTGCTCCAATACGTTCAGCCATTTTTTCATGTTGACCACCTACACTTTCTCGATAGACACTTTTCCGAATAGTCCTTCTGGCTTAAAGATGAGAACCATGATTAAAATAGAAAAAGCAAACACGTCTTTGTACTCTGCTCCTAATATACCGTTAGAAATGATTGGTAAGTTAGCTGCTGCAAACATTTCAAGCAAACCGAGAACAATACCACCGAACATTGCCCCACGAATGTTTCCGATCCCCCCTAATACTGCTGCGGTAAAAGCTTTCAAGCCTAAAATAAAACCAATGTATGGATCAATCGTTCCGTATTGAATCGCAAAAAGAACACCGGTTGCTCCTCCTAGCGCAGAGCCAATAAAAAACGTTAAAGCGATGACTTTGTTGACATTTACACTCATTAGTGCAGCCGTTTCACGATCTTGGGCAACAGCACGCATTGCCATTCCCCATTTTGTTTTATTCACAAAAAAGTCAAGCGTCACCATCATGACAACGGCTGTAACTAAAACGATAAAAAATGAGGACTTAACTGAGGCATCATGAAATCCTGACCAGATAGAGGAAGCCGAAATACTTACTTGTCCGGTAAACAAGCTTGGACCGGTTAAAATGTAGTTTCCTTTTTTCAACTCTGTAATAAAACGGACAAAATCTTGCAATAAAAATGAAATACCGATCGCTGTAATAAGGGTAATTAATTTGGGAGCACTTCGTAACGGACGATATGCAACTCGTTCAATTCCCATGCCAAGCAATCCTGTCACAATCGATGTCACCACAAGGACGAGAAGTAAAGATAACAGCATAGGCATAGACGATAGCCACCCAAAAGCAGAAAACGATAAGAAAAGAGCTGTGCCGACAAATGCACCTGTCATAAAAATTTCCCCGTGGGCGAAATTAATAAGCTCTAAAATGCCGTACACCATTGTATATCCAAGGGCAACAATCGCGTATACAGCCCCCAATGCCAATCCGTCAATGACGACTTGAGGCAACGTTTGTAACACATGTTCGATCATATGTCGTTCCTCCATTCCCTTGTCTTTATCATCTAAAATTATCTAGTCCCTTTTCCTATCAATAACATGTAAAAAATTATAAGAAAAGGGTACGGCAAACTGTCATACCCTTTTCAAACGTATTCATCTTTATTTGCTTACCTCATCTTCTAATCGTGCCGGATACGTTGCTTCTTCAAATTTGTAAATGTAAATTTTCGCGTATTTGTTGTCCCCTTTTTCATCGAAGCTTACTTTCGTCACAACCCCTTCATAATCTTGAACGTGGCGAACCGCTTCAGCGACTTGCTCACGAGAAGGAAGTTTGTTTCCATTCGCTTTAATCGCTTCTTCTATCGCTTTTAACAAGACACCCATAGCATCATATCCGTAAGCAGAATACGACTCAATATTTTTACCAAACTTTTGCTTGTACTTTTCTGCAAATTGCTTTCCAGCTTCTGTCGCCGTTGCTACACCTGCTGCTGATGTAATGAACGTATTTTTCACCGCGTCGCCTGCAATTTCAACAAGTGTAGAAGAGTCCATTCCATCTCCACCCATAAACGGTACGGTAATGCCTTTATCACGCGCCTGTTTAATTAACATTCCACCCTCTGTGTACATCCCACCGAAATACACGAGATCCGGCTTTTTCGCAAGCACTTGGTTTAGCACACCATTAAAGTCTTTTTCACCAATTGTAATTCCTTCAAATCCGACAATTTCAGCACCTGCTTCCTCCGCTCCTTTTTTGAACGCTTCCGCCAAGCCTGTACCGTATGCCGTTTTATCTTGAATGATAAAAATTTTCTTCGCTCCTAATTTTTCAACAGCAAATTTTGCACCTGCTGGACCTTGGAAATCGTCGCGTGCACAAATGCGGTTCACCGTTTTTAAACCTCGGTCTGTCACGTCTGTTGCTGTGTTTGCTGGGGAAACCATTGGAATGTTATATTTCTCGTAAATTTCTGAAGATGGAATCGCAACGCCCGAATTCAAATGTCCAACGACACCTAAAACCTGTTGATCCGCTCCAATGAGTTGAGCATTAGCTACCCCTTTTTTCGGATCTGCTTGATCGTCATATGGAACAAGTTCTAATTTAAAACCTAACTTTTCGAACTTTTCTTTTTGTTCTTCTAAAGCAAGTTGAGCTCCAAGTTTAATCGATTCACCTAACGTTGCTGCTCCACCAGACAGAGGGCTTTGAGTGGCAATTTTAATGACTGTACCCCCTCCAACTTCCCCGTTGTTTTTCGATGTTTGTGATGTTTTATCCGCCGAACAACCAGCCAATAAGCCAATCGCAAGAGCAGCGGATGTAAAAATAGAAAACACCTTTTTCCTTTTCATGCAAATCCCCCTTTTTTATTTTCAAAAAATTTAATATTTTCACAACAATAATATAATACGAATCTTCTGAATATACAAGATGTATTTTTAAAAATATTAGGGAAAAGATATATTTCAATCAAAAAACGATGATTATAGCAATCTATGTCATCTCTTCTCTTACTTATTTTCGTTTTCTTGAGCTGAAGGGGAACAAAAAGAACTGTATTTAACAATATACCCCTAAAACTTTTCCATTTCCATACAAAACAAAAAAAGCGCCGAAAAGTCAGCATTACCTGTCTTTCCGGTCGCCCCTTTTTAATTCGTTTTCCGCTTTCGACTAGCAATATCAATCCAAACGGCTAAAATTAAAATGCTCCCTTTTACGATATATTGCCAAAATGTTTCCATACCTAACAATGACATTCCATTATCAAGCGATGTCATGACCATCGCACCGATGATCGCACCGATGATTGTACCAGATCCGCCCATTAAGGATGTTCCACCGATGACGCAGGCGGCGATGGCATCTAGCTCGTACATTTGTCCCGCTGAAATCGTTGCCGATGATAAACGTGCTGTTAAAACGAGTGCAGCGATAGCAGAAAGCAATCCCGTAAAGACAAACAACATCATCGTATGACGTTGGATGTTAATTCCAGATAACCGAGCGGCTTCCACGTTTCCTCCGATGGCGTATACGTGACGACCAAACGTTGTTTTTGTCGCAATGAATGAGAAAATAAGCGCCAAGGCAATGACAAAAATAATCGGAAACGGAATTCCTTTATAACTGTTCATTGTAACAACAAATACGAAAATAAGTGCACTAATAACGAATAATTTTGTTAGTTCAAAAGGTAATGGCGAAACAGTAAAGCCGTATTGTTGGCGCGATTTTCGCTTGCGAAACGTTGAAACAAATAGCGCAACGACGGCCATCGCCGCAAGTATAATACCAAAAACATCTGTAAAATATGCGCTTCCTAAAGCAATAAACTGCGCATCAAAAATTGGAATGGTTGTTGATTTTGTAATCCCCATTAATGCTCCACGGAAAATCATCATTCCACCTAACGTAACGATAAACGCAGGAATGGCTCGATAAGCAACTAACCAACCTTGCACAAGTCCGACAAGTGCACCTGCAAGCAACGTACATAAAATGACGACAGATGTCGGCATCCCCATCCAGTTGCTTAAAATGGCTGCAACACCACCTGTAAGACCGACAATCGAACCGACGGAAAGATCAATATGTCCTGCAACAATGACAAGCACCATACCAATGGCTAAAATAGCTGTAACCGACATTTGTGTAAATAAGTTCGATAAATTGCGGGCACTCAAAAATGTCTCATTTAACATACCGAAGAAAATCCAAATAGCAATGAGTGCACCGATCATCGTATAAGCACGAATATCTATTTTGCCAAATACATTTTTCTTTTTCGGTTGCTGCTCGATGACTGCCTTTATTTCCATGACTCATTCCCCTCCTGTCGCTGCCATCATAATATTTTCTTGTGTTGCTTCATCGTGCGACAATTGTTTCACGATTCTCCCTTCACGCATAACATAAATGCGGTCGCTCATTCCTAAAATTTCTGGAAGTTCAGAAGAAATCATCATGATAGCAACGCCTTCTTTTGCTAATTTATTCATTAAGTGATAAATTTCATATTTTGCTCCAACATCAATGCCGCGCGTCGGCTCGTCTAATATTAAAAGTTTTGGTTTCGCCATTAACCATTTCGCCAATACAACTTTTTGCTGATTCCCTCCAGATAACGTACCGACAGCTGTTTCTAAAGATGCTATCTTCGTTTTTAGTTCATCAACATATTTTTGGCTCCACTTTAATTCTTCATTTTGATTGATCACTTGTAAGCGGCTAATATTTTTTAAGCTAGCTAATGTCGTATTTGTTTTCACATCCATTCCAAGTATAAGCCCCAACCTTTTGCGGTCTTCTGTGACGAGTGCAATACCTGATCGAATCGCATCTTGTACCGAACGAATGTGCACTTGTTTCCCTTCCAACCACACTTGCCCTTCTGCTTTTCCTTCGTATGCACCGAATAAACTCATCGCGAGTTCCGTTCGTCCTGCCCCCATCAATCCTGCAATGCCAACAATTTCCCCAGCGCGAACAGTTATATGAATATTGTCGTTGACTTTCATCGGCTTTTCTTTATGCCAAACAGAGTAGTTTTTCACTTCTAATACGACATGTTTTGGCGTCTTTTTGACATACGGATAACGCTCTGTCAACTCACGTCCAACCATTAGGGCGACAACTTCATCTTCATTCGTTTCTGCACGTGAAAGCGTCGCAATCGATTTTCCATCGCGCAATACGGTAATCGAATCGGCAAGTCGAAACACTTCCGGCATTTTATGCGAAATATAAATGCACGCAACTCCTTGCGCTCGCAACTGTTCTAAAATATCCATTAAAATTTCGACTTCGCTTTCTGTTAACGCTGCGGTCGGTTCGTCTAAAATTAAAATGTTTGCTTGTTTGGCTAGCGCCTTCGCAATTTCAACTAGCTGTTGTTGTCCAATGCCAAGCGAATGAATTTTTGTTTGGGGAGAAATCGTTAATCCAACTTTTTTCAACCATTTTTCTGCTTCATAATACAATTGATCCCATTGAATGACGCCAAATTTACGCGGTTCTCGCCCTAGAAAAATGTTCTCACCGACGGTCATTTCTTTTACGAGTGCAAGCTCTTGATGGATGATGGCAATGCCGGCCTGTTCAGCATCAACAATATTTCGGAATGAAACCGGCTTACCGTCAATACGAATTTCCCCATCATATGTTCCGGTTGGATACAGCCCGCTTAACACTTTCATCAACGTTGATTTTCCCGCGCCATTTTCACCACAAAGCGCATGAATTTCTCCTTTTTTCACTTTGAAACTGACACGATCAAGTGCTTTCACGCCGGGAAATTCTTTTGTAATATTGATCATTTCTAACGCATACATTCGTTTCACTCCCGTTGTATCATGTTGAAAATAAGGGTCTGGCAAAGCCAGCCCCTTATTTTCATTGTTTTGGCCATTGATCTTTCGGTACGTTTTTAAATACGTCTTCTAATTTGTGATACCCATCTTTAATGACTGTGTCTAATACATTCTCTTTTGTTACAGCAATTGGATCAAGTAATACGGATGGAACATCAATTTTGCCGTTTGATACCGTTTGGTTCGCTTCGATTTTCTCGCCCTTTGCCAAAGCAACTGCCATTTCTGCCGCTTTTGTTGCAATCGCTTTAATCGGTTTATATACTGTCATCGTTTGCGTTCCTTCAACGATACGTTGGAGCGCTGCTAACTCGGCATCTTGTCCTGAAACAGGTACTTTCCCTGCTAAGCCTTGTGCCGCTAACGCTTGAATAACACCACCTGCTGTGCCATCATTCGCTGCAACAACCGCTTGAATGTTGTTGTTATTTGCTGTTAATGCGTTCTCCATGTTTTTTAATGCTTCTTCTGGTTTCCAATCTTTTGAGAATTGGTCGTAAACAATTTTAATGTCGCCTTTTTCTTCAAGTGGCTTTAATACGTTCATCGCTCCTTGTCGGAATAAGTGAGCATTGTTATCTGTATCTGCTCCACCGATATAAACGTAATTTCCTTTTGGTGCTTTTTCTACAATGGCTTGTGCTTGCATTTCACCGACACGCACGTTGTCAAACGAAACGTAATAGTCTACTTCCGCATTTTTAATTAAACGGTCATAAGAAATAACCGGAATTCCTTCTTTATGTGCTTTTTCTACGATCGCTGCTGACGCCTCAGCGTTATGGGGCACGACAACGAGAACATCAACGCCTTCGGAAATGAGTTGTTCGGCTTGGCTCAACTGCGCAGCATCGTCTCCGTTCGCTGCTAGCGTTTTCACTTCTGCACCGAGTTCTTTCACTTTCGCCTCAAATAATTCTTTATCCCGTTGCCAACGTTCTTCCTTTAACGTATCCATCGAAAAACCGATGACAATCTTATCATCGTCTTTTTTCGTTGATTCGCTCCCCCCTTCGTTTCCTGAAGATACGACACCACACGCTGTTAATGCAGAGGCTAAGACGAATGTTGCCGCTCCTTTTGCGACATGTTTCCACCACTTCACATGTATTCCCCCTTGTTTTCCATATCGTTTACATGTTAAGCGTACCACAAGAAAAAGAAAGCGTTTTCTTTGTTTTCTTCACTTATTTGCGATATATTCGCACAAATTAAACGCTTTCATTACTATAAAAAGGAACGAATCAGCATTTTTTTGTCGTTGAACAAAAAAGTGCGAGCATTTTTATAAGCGCCCGCACACGTCTTGACGATATTGTGTTGGTGTCATATTCGTCACTTTTTTAAACACGCGACTAAAATAGTTTGGATCTTTATATCCGACGCGATAACAAGCTTCTTTCACCGTTAATCCTTCGTCGCACATTAATTGTTTCGCTTTTTCGATGCGCAAATGTGTAACATAATCAATAAATGTTTGACCCGTTTCTTTTTTAAATAGTTTACTAAAATAATACGGCGTTAAATGAACATATTTTGCTACTTCTTCAAGCGTCACATCATAACAGTAGTTTTCTTGCAAAAACATTTCAACTTGTTCGATGACGCTGCCACTTGTTTTTATATGGATATGTTCCACGTCATCCGTTAACGGAACATCATCAATATGCATGACTCGGCTAAATGATGAAACGTAACGAACCGCTATCGATGCCTCTTTATATGAGCGTTTCATTCCATCGATTCCCCACTGAATCGTGCCAATTCCTATTTTTACTCGCTGTTGCAAACCTTTCTCAAGCTGTTTTAACAACGATTGAGCGAACGAAATAGCATGTTCATGTTGCTCAGCTTCAATAAAAACAGTCATTTGTCGTTGACTAAACGGACTACATAAACAACGTCGTTGTTGTTTTATACACTGCTTCACTGTTTCTTCCCACTTTTCACGATTAGATGCATCACTTTTTTCTAACTCAATAACAATGGCATACCCATGTTCAAATTCCATGCCGCTAAATGTATGTGCAGGGCATTCGTCCATTTTCCCCATCAACAACCATGTCCAAGCGATTTCACCTAATGTTTGTAGCTGAACGAGTTTTTCGCGAGCAGTTAATTGTTGTTCACGCATCGCTTGTTCTTCCGAAATTTGATGTAACAATCTTTGCAACAAATCAATCATTTGTTGTTTTTTGGCAGGTTTTAACACATATTCACTTACGCCGAAAGAAATAGCTTCTTTTGCATATGTAAAGTAATCATATGCTGTTAAAATGACGATTTTCGTCTGTGCATCCATTTTGCGTATTTCAGCAATCGCTTCAAGTCCTTGAATGCCTGGCATTTTCATATCCATAAAAATGATATGCGGCCGATGTTCCTCTACTTGCTGAATGGCCCTTCGACCGTGTTCTGCATGAAAAATCGTAAACGTATGTGGAAATGAGCGTTCAATCATCAACTGCAATCCTTCCCGCTCTAGTGGCTCATCATCAGCAATAAGTAGCTTGTACATCGCTCTCCCTCCTTGGCAATCGTAAAATAATAGCCGTTCCTTCGTTTGGCGCACTTTTTATGTCGAGTATTTTTTCTACTCCGTAAAAAAGCTGAAGACGTCGTAACACATTTTCTAATCCAAGTCCTGTTGAATGACCTGTTTTAATCAACGAATACGATGCATTCATGATGGCTTGTTGTACATCATACGGCATTCCTACACCGTTATCCGCAACCGTTACTTGAATACAATTTCTTTTTTCTTCGATGATTAATTGAATGTTCGCCCCTTCTTCCATCTCTTCAATCCCGTGAATAAAAGCATTTTCGATGAGAGGTTGCAACGTTAAACAAGGAATGGGCTGTTCCAAACATGATTCATCTACCCTTACTTCAAAAGTAACGCGATCGCGAAAGCGGGCTTTTTGAATCGCAAAATACTCTTTCGCATGCTCTACTTCTTCACGCAACGTGACAGATTGATCAAGCTTTCGTAAATTGTACCGCAATAAATTTGATGTAGATACAGTTAGCTCGCTCGTCTGTTCCGCCCCTTCGAGGTAGGCAAGCTTTGAAATGACGTTCAGCGTATTAAATAAAAAATGAGGGTTAATTTGGCTTTGAAGTGCTTTTAGCTCTAGCTCACGCACGAGTTTTTCTTTTTCTAATATTTCCATATTTTTCGAGATTAATATACGCAAATTTTCAATCATATGTTGAAATGTTTGACCAAGTAATCCAACTTCGTCATGCCCATCAAAACGAGGGATGCGTGTGTTTAATTGGCCGGCTGATATTTTTTTTGCCGCATGAACAAGATGATGAATCGGAATGACAATCGTTCGTGATAACCATATCGCAAATACAATGCTTAAAATGGTTGTTAAAATAAACAGCATTCTGCCTAGTTCATTCATTTGTGCCGTATGTTGTAGGATTTGTTTGTATACAGGTTGATATAAGCTCAACTCAACGTCAACGAGCGCTTGACTATCTTCGCGAATAAACGAAGCAATTTTTTCAATTTCATTGTACTGGTCAGCATAGCCTGTAAATTGTTGTTTTGTTAGTTTGTGAATAATCGCTTGTTCTAAATCGAGAAAAACATAAACCATATTTTTGTAGTTTTCGAGTGTGAACGCGTCATTTCCTTCTAATTGTCTTTCGGTTAATTCTCGACGCAACTTTTCAAGTCTTTTTTTATGTTCGATCAGTTGCTTATAGTTGTATTCATCTTGGTGAATTAAGTAGCTACTTAAAAAACGTACATTTTCTTGTGTTTCAAGCGAAATTTGTTTATATAAAAAGATGCGTTGCATCATGACATCGTAGCTTTCTTGTACTTTTTTTCCACTTTGAAAAATAAAAAACGCGATACAATTCAATAGAAGAACGAGAAGCGGAATAAAAACAAACAATTTCGTCCGAATTTTCATTTGTTTCTCCCCTGTTGAATGTTTTGGTAGTCAATCACTCCCGTGGCTGTAAAATGCTCTTTATCAATTTGTTTGCCAGAAAGGTGATCAGCCATGAGCTTCACTGCCGAATATCCCATATCATAAGGTTTTTGAACGACCGTTGCGACAATATCTCCTTCTTTAATCGCTTCCATCGTTTCTTCTACATCGTCAAAACCGAAAATTTGAATGTCTTCACGGTGCAAGTTTTTTATCGCCATCCGAATACCAATCGCATCTAGCGCACTTGTGCCAACCATAACAGAAATATTCGGATGTTTTCTTAACATTTGTTCTGCTTGAATAGACGCTTGAATGCGCGAAATATTCGATGAGGCAACGGAAACGACTTTTAAACGTGGATATTCGGTAATAACAGATAAAAACCCTTGTAAGCGCAGACGTTGGTTTTCTGATGTATCCGTCCCAATCATAACCCCAATCTCTTGTTTTCCTTCTACACGGGAAGCAACTGCCTGCCCAAGCAATCGACCAGCTTCAAAATTATTTGTTCCAACATAAGCGATACGTCGGCTCTTTGGAGCATCAGCATCAATTGTAATGACAGGTATATTTCGTGAAATAGCTTTATCAATCAGTGGTGTAAACGCTTCATCTTTCAAATTTTGAACAATAATGCCATCGACACGAGAAGCAATCGCTTTTTCGAGTAATTTCACTTGTTCCTCGATGCTTGTTCGGAGGGGACCGATGTATTCAATATTTACATCATACTGTTTTCCTGCTTCCTTTGCCCCTTGTTCAATTTTTCGCCAATATGGATTATCAAACTCTTGGGATATTAAAATCACATGTGGGAAGTGTGACATCATTTTTTGTTCATGTTGTAGTTTTGCTACTGTTTTTTCAAGCTGTTTTGTTACGGTGATAAAGTGAAAAAAAACATATAAAAACAAAACGAGCAATATAATAAGGCTGATTGTCCATTTTTTTTGTGCCATTGTCTTCACCTAATTTTACTATAGTTCTTTTTGATAACGTTTACAATTGTTTTTGAAGCGACAGGTTGCCTGCCGCTTTTATACAATAAATCGATTAGTCGTTTCTTTCATCTTTTCTGCAATATCATACAACCGTTGAGCTGTTGCGGCTACTTCTTGGGCTGATGCCGTTAACTCTTCTGAAGAGGCGGTGACTTCTTCTGTTGCTGCTGAATTTTCTTCAGCTACTGCGCTAATTTGCTCAATGCGGACAATAACTTTGTCTTTTTCTTTAACGATTTCATCCATTGCTTGTTCAGTTGAAACAATAAGAGGAGCGATACGGCTAATGGATGTTAAAATGTCAGCAAATGAACGTACCGTTTTTTCAACGGCATTCGCTTGGTCCTTAATAAAGAGATGCACTTCACTTGATGTATAAATGACATCATCTGTATTTTTGCTAATTGAGGTAATGAGTTGAACAATGTCTTCCGTAAACGATTTCGACTGTTCAGCTAATTTACGCACTTCATCCGCAACAACCGCAAATCCTTTCCCTGCTTCTCCAGCACGTGCTGCCTCAATGGCAGCATTTAAAGCTAATAAGTTCGTTTGATCCGAAATCGTCGAAATCATTTCTGTAATTCCACTTATTTTTTGTACGGATGCCGTTAATGTTTGAACGTGGTTTGTTACCGTTTCAAACGCTCGTTTAATTTGATCGATGGTTTCTATTAATACATCCATTTCTTTTTTACCGATATCTGCCCGTTCAGATGTACGAAGCGCTTCTTGCTTTACATTCGCCAGCTCTACATATACACGCTCAACTTTTTCAGTTAAATAAGAAAGTGAATGGGTCATATCAGCTAAATCGTTCGCTTGTGACGCTGCTCCTTGCGATACTTGTTCCATCGTTGCAGCCACTTCTTCAGTCGATGCAGACATTTGTTGTGAAGTAGCAGATAGGGCACTTGATTGCTGATCAATGGCATCTGCTTGTTCTTGAATATGAACAGCTATATTCCGAAGCGCTTGTTTCGTTTCTGCAAGGGAACGTGCCATTTCACCAAATTCATCTTTTGCACCGAGAAGTCTTTCAGGCAACGGCTTACTAAAGTCACCACTAGCTATTTGTTCAAGATGTTGTTTTGCGACATGTAGCGGTCTCATAATTCGAATCGAAATAAATAAGTGATATGCAATTACTCCAACAATGACGAACAATGCAGAAATAACAATGACTTTGACAATGACACTATTAATTTCTTGATTGACGATTTGCTTTGGCATGCCGACAAAAAACATGCCAATGGCTTCACCACGCTCGTTATTAATTGGCAAATAGCTTGTTACATACGATTTTCCAAGCACGTTCGCTTCACCGATATAGCGATTTTGTTTTTTTATGACTTCTTGTACAACTTTCGGATCAGCTTTCGTCCCTATTTGTCTTTGGCCATCCTTCATGACTGTTGTTGCCACACGTTCGTCGTTCAGAAAAATCGTACTATCTGCACCAACGACTTCCTTTATGTAGTCGACAACTTCCTCGTTTTCGTTCATTTTTATTTCCCCTTTATATAGTGCCCCCTCTTTTATTTGCCATGCTCCAGGAAATTTTGCATCAATTAGTTGCAGAGCAAGTTGAGCGTTCGTCGTCATTACTTTGTTCGCAATCAATGATTGAAATTGAACATAAATGATACCGTTAATCAGTCCAACTAATAAAAAAACGGTAAGAATGTATACAGCTACAATTTTTCCACGCGTTTTCACCATTCTCTCCTCCATTTTTGTGAATTAGTGAGCAACACTATTTTATCAAATAATAAAAAAACAAACATTTATTTTTTTACGAAGAGGACGCTATTTTTTGTCTCCCTAAAAGAATAACTGTTGTAATAATTAATAGACTCCCAAGTGTTTGAAAAAAGCCGAACGATACATGTAAAAACAAAACGGACGCAACAATAGCCGACAAAGGCTCTACACTTGATAAAATGCTTGATTCTGTCGGAGATAAATGCCGAATGCTTTCAATAAACAGTAAGAAAGCAAGTAACGTTCCACATATGACAATAAATAAAATCGAAACAATCGTTGGAAAATCTAGCGTGAAAAATGGCCCGAAAAACGAACGTACGATCGGAATCATAACAACTCCTCCAATTACCATCGCCCAACCGATAATAATAAGTGAGTCCCATTTTTTTAATAGTTTTGCTGAACAAATCGTATAAAATGCAAGAAGCACACCTGATACAATTCCCCATAAAAATGCGGGAAAGGAGATACTTAATGCACTTAATTTTCCATTTGTTAACAACAAAAATATCCCACAAGTAGCTAAAATGAGCGCACCCCAGATCGAAACAGATAGATGTTTCCGCTCACGTATCAAAAAATATAAGACAATGTAAATCGGTGCTAAATATTGCAATAACGTTGCAGCCGCAGCGTTTCCATATGCAATGGACAAAAAATACGTATATTGCACTCCAAGCATACCTACTAAGCTGAAAGAAATGAGCAACAGTCGACTATTTCTCTCACGCCAAATATGAAATAAAGGAATACCACGAAACGATGCGAAAGCTAATAAACAAAAACCTGAAGCGGTCATTCGTACAAAAACAAGCCACTCTGTTGTTATATGTTTTTGCTGAAACACCCATTGTGCAGCTGTACCAGAAAGTCCCCACATTGTTGCAGCAATAACAACCATCCATAATCCTTTTGTGCGTGTTGACATATCCCCCAACCTTTCTATCATTGGCTAGTTATCATTATAAAAAAACAAAAAATTTTGTAAATACAAATATTTCTTATTCAAAAAACATACTTGCATTCCTTTTCACCATTTGCCAAAATCAAAATATGTTTAAAACGAAAACATGCGAGGGAGTAAAACTGTGAAATCTCAAAAATTGTCGCGTCTATCTACCGTTCAGCTTATTGTTTTGTTTTACTTTGTAGCTGTTTGCATATCAACATTTTTACTATGGCTTCCTTTTTTCCATCAACCCGGTGTGAAGCTGAGCTTTGTTGATGCATTATTTACTGCTGTAAGCGCTATTAGTGTCACAGGACTTACCGTTGTATCAACGGTGGATACGTTTAATACACCTGGTGTATTTGTGCTTGCTTTTATTCTTCAATTTGGTGGCATCGGTATTATGGCACTTGGAACATTTATTTGGCTTATGTTCGGAAAAAAAATTGGATTTCGTGAACGCCAACTCATTATGACGGATCAAAATCGTTCGACCTTTGCTGGATTAGTAAAGTTAATGAAGGAGATTTTAACGCTCATTATTGCCATTGAAATGATTGGTGCCATCATTTTAGGTATATATTTTCTTCGTTACTTTCCGACGTGGAAGGAAGCGTTTTTTCAAGGCTTTTTTGCATCGGTGAGCGCAACGACAAACGCTGGATTTGACATTACAGGACAATCGCTTATTCCATTCGCTAATGATTATTTTGTTCAAACAGTACATATGATTTTGCTCGTCCTAGGGGCGATTGGATTTCCTGTGCTCATTGAAGTAAAAGAATTTTTATTTCATCGTCAAAAACGGCAATATCGTTTTTCGCTTTTCACAAAATTGACGACCGTCACATTTTTTCTACTTGTTTTATTTGGAACATGGGCGATTTTACTGATCGAATGGAATCGATTTTTTTCTAACAAAACATGGCACGAATCACTTTTTTACGCACTATTTCAATCCATTTCTTCTCGCAACGGTGGACTAGCAACGATGGATGTTGCCGACTTTTCTGAACCGACGTTACTTGTTTTAAGTGCACTCATGTTCATCGGTGCTTCTCCAAGTAGCGTAGGGGGAGGGATTCGAACAACAACGTTTGCGATTATGATGCTATCTATTTTCTTTTATGCCAAAGGGAAAAACTCGATTAAAGTGTTTCAACGAGAAATTCATCATGAAGATATATTAAAATCATTTATCGTGTTCGGAACAGCTTTCATACTTTGTTTTTTAGCTATTGTGCTTCTTTCTTTTTCAGAGTCTTTTACGATGATTGAAATTGTCTTTGAAGTATGCTCCGCCTTTGGAACAACAGGCTTATCCATGGGCATCACGTCACAACTAAGCACATTTGGGAAGTTAGTTATTACAGTTTTAATGTTTATCGGACGAATTGGTATTTTATCGTTTTTATTCCTTATTCGTGGAAACAATCAAAAAGAATCGTATCATTATCCAAAAGAACGTATTATTATTGGTTAAAGCGAAAGGGCTTAAGCCCCTTCGCTTTTTAATACATTTCCTTTTTTTCTAAACAACGTGTACATAATTAATAAAAGCGATAGCATGCCAAACAAGACAACCATATATTCTAAGCCGACTGTATCGAGCAACAATCCCGAAGCTAACAATACGGTTTGGAACGTCACGCGATCAAACATATTTTTAAATGAAAAAAAGCGACCGTGATATAATTTCGGAACGTTCGTTTGAAAAATCGTCGCAATCATCGGGAAAAAGCAACCGACACATATACCAAACAAACCAAACGAGACAAGTGAAACCCATTTAATATGAGCAAAATGTAAAGATAGTTGCGCAAAAGCAATGAAACAAGTTAATGCATACATCCATTTCACATACGTTTGTTCACGAGCGGCATACTTAATGAAAAAAGCTCCAAATAAAAATCCGATTCCTTCAATGGTATACAGCCATCCTTTAATTGACGAATCATGTTGCAATTCGCTAATGTTTATGACCATTAAATTAAATCCACCAATAAATAGCTGCGGCACAATCGTTAAAACAACCGCAATATAAACGATAGGCAATTGACGAATGATTGGAAATATGTCTGTAAATCGCTGTTTTTCTTTTGTATTGTGTTTTGTTTCGCACCTTTCTTCTTTTATATCAATAAAAAAAGTAAGTAGAAATAGTAAAATGTACGCAACTATCGCACCAATATATAACATTTGCAAACTTGTAATCATAAGAAGCGCACCACCAAAGGCGGTACCAAAAATACGTGATAAGGCTGAAATGTTCATATGTATACCATTGACAGTCATCAATTGCTTCTCATCTGCTACAACAAGCGGAATGATCGCTTGTAGCGTTGGAAAATAAAAAGATGCGGCCACTTGAATCAAAACCATAAAACAAACCATAAGAAAAATAGATTCGTATTTTAAAGCGAACAGCATAAAAATGACGCTACATATACGTCCGATTCCAGCGTATAGGAGAATATGTTTTTTCGTATATGTATCAATCCATTTTCCCGCTATCGGACTAACTATAACACCAGCAAACAAACCAGAAAATAAAATAAGCGACTTCACAAAGTCAGATGGAACATGCTTTTGCATAAACTCTAAATTTCCGATAATTCCAAGCCATAAACCAACCCCAACAATAAATTCTCCAATAAAAATGAGTATCACATTTTTATTTTTCCACATATATCGTTCCCCTTCTCTCACTTCCAATACATGTATTTTATTGTACAATAAACAATTAAAAAAGAAAAACCTCTCCGTCTCAAGAGAGGTTTAACGAATAAGGAATGTTGATAAATCTTCCCAAATGATAATTAAAACGAGTTGGATAAGCATAATGAGTAAAAACGGTACAATGGCGCGAATGACTTTTTCAAGAGGCTCTTTTGCAATACCGCTTACGACAAACAAGTTTAAACCGACAGGCGGTGTAATCATCGCAATTTCTAAATTGACGGTCATAATGATAGCAAAGTGATACGCGTTAATACCTAGGCTATCAAGTACTGGTAAGAAAATCGGTAGCGTAATTAAAATGATCGCAATCGCCTCCAAAAACGTACCGAGCACAAAGAAAAGTAAGTTTACAAGTAAAATAAACATCCATTTGTTAAATTCATGATCAATAATCCACTGCGCGATCGCTTGTGGTACTTGAGCCAACGTTAAATATTGTTTAAATAAAATAGCAGATGCAATAATCATAAAAATCATCGAACTAATATGAACTGTTTCTCGTAAAATCGGACGCCAATCTCCCAACTTTAACTCACGATAAATAAGGAGCGACACGATTACCGCGTACGCGCTCGCGATCACAGAAGATTCCGTCGGTGTCGCCATTCCTGTGTAAATCGAACCGAGAATTAAAATCGGCATGAGTCCACCTGGAATTGCCTTCCACGTCAATGCCCACCTTTCCGACCATGTTGCCTTTTGTCCGTACCCGAATCCGTTTCTTTTTGCATATACGATCGCAGAGACGATAATGATTGCCGTTAAGCAAAGACCTGGAATGATTCCAGCCATAAATAATTTATTAATCGTTGCTTTATTTTCTGCAACATACCCGTACATGATGAGCGGAATGCTCGGCGGAATTAAAATACCGAGTGTCCCTGCTGCCGCAACGAGACCCATCGCATATTTTTTACTATATCCAGCTTGTACCATAGCAGGAATCATAATCGAACCGATCGCAGCAGCAGTAGCCGGGCTCGAACCAGAAATGGCGGCAAAAATGGCGCAAGCTAGCACGGTCACAACCGCCATTCCACCCGGTAAATGACCAACCCACGCACGCAATCCATCAATTAAATATTTTGAAATTCCTCCTCGTGCTAAAATAATACCTGCAAACACAAACCCCGGAATAGCCATTAACGACGTATGGTTAAGTGCAGAGAAAATTTCAACAACTGCACTCTCATAATGGAAATTAAGAAAAGGTAAAAATAAAAGGGCGGATAAAGCTAATGCAAACGCAACAGGAACTCGGAGTAACATTAACAATATAAATACGACGAACAATCCAATAGTCATCATACTTGTTCCACACCTTTATGTTCATAATCAGATTCTGGTAACCCTTTCGATACACGAACGAGACGAACGATAAAACGAAATAACATCAATACTCCCATCAGCGGCATGACCATATACACTTTCCACAGTTGTACACCTTCACCGATTGAAACGATACCCATTCGATAGGCGCTAAACTCGTCTAAAAAAATACCTTTTACGCCATAAACAACGAGAAATAATGCGAAGATGAGCCCTACGACATTAGCAAATATATCAACAGATTTTTTTACTCGATTTGGCAGTAAACGATACAACATATCGATGCGAATATGGTGATTGTCTCGCAATGCGACGACCGCGCCGATCATCGTTCCCCACACGACCATATATCCTGCATACTCTTCTACAAAACTTAAAGGCGAGTTAAATGCATAACGCATAATGACACCTAACAAAATAAGAAACAACCCGCTAACAATGAATAAACCAGCAATCCAATCTTCTAGCGCTTCAATAACATACTTCAACTTTTGCACGTTCATCCCCCCTTTATGGAAACAACCTGGAAAATCCAGGTTGTTTCCATCTATTATTCGTTTGCTTTTTTTGCTAATTCGATCAAATCTTGACCGATGCTATCTGCAAATTTATCGTATACTGGCTGCATAGCTTTTTGAAATGCTTCAATATCTTCTTTTGTTAACTCGTACACTTCCATTCCGCTTGCTTTCAATTTTTCATATGACTCTCTGTTTAACTCTTCAGACCATTTTCGTTGTTGTTCAGTTACTTCTGCGATGACTTCTTCTAACGTTTTACGAACGTCTTCAGGAAGGCTATCCCAAAACTTTGTATTCGTTAATAAAAGGTAGTCTAAACGACCATGTCCTGATACCGTTAAATATTTTTGTACTTCTGCATATCCTTGCGTATCAATATTATTAAACGTGTTTTCTTGTCCGTCTACTGTACCTTGTTGCAATGCAACATACACTTCAGAAAATCCCATCGGCACCGCAGACGCACCTAAGGCAGCGAATTGTTCATCAAGCACTTTTCCTGTTTGTGTACGGAACTTTAATCCTTTAAAGTCTTCTGGTTTTTTCAACGGACGTTTAGAGTTAGTAAAATGCTTATCTCCATTCGCCCACATCGCTAAAACTTTAATGTTATATTTTTCTAGCTTTTGCGATAAAATTTGTCCACCTTCACCGTCCCAAAATTTATACACTGCTTCATCGCTCGTGAATAAAAACGGCATATCAACGATTTGGAAAGCTGGATCGTAGCTAACGAGCTTTGTCGTCGATGGTGCAATTAACTGCACGGTGTTGCGCGGCAATTCTTGAATCGCTTTGTCGTCGTCAAACAACTGGCTCGATGGGTACACTTCCACTTTCACTTTTCCGTTTGTTCTCTCTTCAACAAGCTGCTTGAACAAGTCTGCCGCTTTTCCTTTCGGACTATCTGGAGCGGTAACATGTGAAAACTTAATAACAATTGGCTCACTCGCAGCTTCCTCTTTCTTTTCTTCTGTTTTGTTTGTACTTGTACTCGTCGATTGCGAGTTACTGCAAGCGAACACCCCCCCAACTAGCAAGACAAGCATAAGCAAAAAGCTCATTTTCCTCATGAAAAATTCCCCCCTATCACTAATTACGATTTTAATGATATCGCTTTCAATGAAAGGAAGGAATATTTTGAACATATTGATCATTTTGTTCTTTTTGGTCTTCGATAGCGGTGAATCGGGCGACCGATCGTCCCGTACTGTACTTCTTTCTCTACTTCACCGATACTATCTAAATATTCTAAGTAACGCCTCGCTGTGACTCGTGCGATACCGATCGCTTCCGCCACTTCATCAGCCGACTGAGCAACCGTTGTTTTAGACATATATTGTTCAATTTGTCGGAGCGTTGTCTCGTTCAGTCCTTTCGGCAAACTCACTTGTTGTACTTGCGTCGGCTTATACATCCACTCGTCAATTTGTTGTTGCGTCACATGTTTATCTTTTAACGCTTCCCGTAACGATTGGTATCGCTCAATTGCTTGTTTTAATCGCTCGAACTGAAACGGTTTAATAATATAATCAACTGCCCCGTTGCGCAACATCGTTTGAATCGTGTCTGCATCGCTAGCTGCTGACACGATAATGACATCGACTTCGTAACCGCACTCGCGAAATAAACGAATGGTCTGTACACCATCTAATTTCGGCATATATACATCAAGCAAAATTAAATCTGGGCGCAACTTCTCTAACTTTTCTAACGCATCTTCGCCGTTGACAGCCGTCCCGACGACCGAAACTCCATCCACTTGAGCCACAAATTGCTTATTAATTTGTTGAACCATCGGATCATCCTCTACTAACAGCACGCGAATCATACATCATCCCCCTTATATCTTGAAAATAAAATGGTAATCGTCGTCCCTATTTGCCAACTTGATTCAATATTTATGTCGCCGTGACTTTTTCTCAAAATGTTATAAATAAGATGCATCCCGATACCTTGATGATTCCCTTTTTTTGTTGTATACCCGTAATCAAATAGACGCGCTTTTTCTTCTTCCTTTATCCCGATTCCGTTATCTTCTATTACGATCGTCCAGCTATCTTCCTGTTCTCCGATCCATAACTCGACAAATTTTTCTTCTCGCTCCGTCGCCAAGCATGCATCAAAAGCATTTTCAATCAAATTGCCAAGTAAAACGACAAAATCATGGCGATCTAATCGCGGTGGGAAGGAAAATAACGCACTGGAGCGGTCGATGATGAATGTAATCCCCATTTCTTTTGCCCGCGACACTTTGCTTAAAAGTAAACCCGCAACGCTTTCATCATGAATACGCGTGCGCAAAAAATGCATAAAAGCTTCCTGCTCTTCTCTTTCTTCAAATACGTAAGCGAGTGCTTCTCGCGTCTTACCGAGTTGAATGAGCCCAGCAATTGTATGTAATCTATTCATATACTCGTGGTTTTGAACTCTGAGCGCCTCAATAAAAGCTCTTACCCCTGTTAACTCTTCGGCCATTTTGGCGACTTCTGTTCGATCTTGGAAAATTGCGACCGCTCCTACAATTTCACCACCTACTTCGATCGGAATGCGATTGCTGACGATCAACTGATTACCGACGATAATTTCTTGTTGATATACTGCTTTTTTCGTATATAAAACTTCCGGCAAGCGCGTATCAGGGATGACGTCGCGAATATACTCGCCGATAACTTCCCCGCTTACTCCCATCATTTGCTTTGCACGTTCGTTAAAAATCGTAATTCGTTCTTTTTTATCGATTGCGATGACACCTTCATACATCGCGTGAAACGTCGCTGTTCGCTCAACGAGCAATCGCGCTAGCTCATGCGGTTCAAGCTGAAACATCTCTTCTTTTAAATGATTCGCTAACAAGAGCGAGCCAACGACGCCACAGCTAATCGTAATCATCAACGTCCAAGCAATTTCTCTCTGAAAATCTTTCAATATTTCTTTTATAGATGGCAATACATTCCCAACAACAACGACCCCTACTTGTTGGTGTTCTTCACTCATGATCGGAGTGAACGCCCGTACGGAAACGCCTAATTCTCCTTTTGCTTTCGAAATGTACGTATGCTCCGTAAATGCTTCAATTTCATCTTCACCGTAAGAAACTGTACCTAGTTTATCGTAAGACGGATGAGCGTAACGAACACGCTCCATGTTCATGACAACAATATAATTTGCATGATAAATTGTTCGGATGTTTTCGACAATCGGTTGAATGATAGTCCATCCTTCTTTTTGTTGTACATGTTTTTTTACTTCTGGTATTTGCGCTACTGTTCGAGCGATCAAGAGGGATCGTTCACTAAGTGACTGTTCTTTTAATTGAATGACGTGACTAATGACGATGGCACTTCCGACTCCGATACTCACAAGGACGATGACTGTACATAACATTAAAATTTTCCATCTAATCGACAACTTTTTCATTTATTGTTCATCCATTCAGCATTTTCTTGTATAATGTATAATTAATTATACAACACAGCGCGCGGTGATAAAGATGAAGAATGTAAAATGGGGTGTTTTCTCGATTGCCATAATCATTTTTTGGCTGTATTGGCTCGTTCCTTCGTTTTCATCAACATCTTCTCTTCCGTATGACGACGAGCAAGAAGGACTTGAAGATCAACTAACTATTCGATTCAGTCATGTTGTCGCCGAACATACACCGAAAGGATTAGCAGCGCAAAAATTTGCATCGCTCGTAGCAGAAAAGTCAAACGGGAAAATAAAAGTCGAAATATATGCAAATGCAACACTGTTTACAGACGAAGAAGAAGTGAACGCATTAAAGCAAGGCAAGGTAGAAATGATCGCTCCTGCCTATTCAAAGCTAACGTCGCTAATCCCAGAATGGCAAGTGCTCGATTTACCGTTTGCCCTTCCAAATGACCAAGCCGTTGAAGAAGCGCTTCAAGGACAAATCGGTCAAATTTTATTCTCAAAGTTACAATCTTTCCATATTAAGGGGTTAACGTTTTGGGAAAACGGGTTCAAACAAGTGACAAATAGCGTTCGCCCGCTTATACATCCGACTGATTTTCATGGATTACGATTTCGAACGATGCCGAGCGAAGTGATTCAAGAACAGTTTCGTTTGCTTGGCGCTATACCGAAAGTCACCCCTTTTCACGATACATTTCGTGAATTGTACTACAAACAAGTCGATGGTCAAGAGAATACAATTTCTAACATTTACTCAAAAAAGTTTTATGAAGTGCAACCGTACATGACTATTAGCAATCACGGATATCTTGGATATGTTGTGTTAATGAACGAAACGTTTTGGGAACGATTAACACCATCTCAACAACAAATTATTGTCGAAGCACTCGATGAAACGACAACATGGATGAAAACACATGCAAAAATTATTAACGAAAAGCAGCTACATGAAATCGTTCAAACGAAACGAGTAAATATCCATGAATTAACCGATGAGCAAAAAAGAGAGTGGCTAAGTCATCTTTATCCCTTATATGAGCGCGTTCGTCACCAAGTCGGAGAACAGCTGATAAACGAAGTGTTGCGCATTCAACAAAAATATTTGCGATAAAAAATAAGACTGGCACATCGCCAGTCTTATTCCACTTCTCCTTCCCAACTCATCATGCCACCTACCATGTTTTTCACATGAAAGCCTCGTTCTGATAGCCATTCGCACGCTAATGCACTTCGACCACCAGAGTGACAAACAACAATGTACGTTTTGTTTGGATCGAGTTCGTTTAGTCGGGCAAACAGTTGTCCGAGCGGAATATGGCGTGCGTTTGGAATTTTTCCTGCCGCCACTTCATGCGCTTCCCGAACGTCTAGCACTTCGACATTTGCTTCATGACGCAAGGCATCTGCTTGTGTCGGTAAAATATTTTCAAACATATTTATTCCTCCTACTTTATTACACTCGAATACAATTTATATCCACCGTCTAAATTTTTTGCTTCAAAGCCATGTTCTTTCAAAATGCGAGTGGCTAAATATCCACGCAAACCGACTTGACATGTAACATAAATCGTTTGATCTTTCGGCAATTCATGAAGGCGATCGCGCAAGTCATCAAGTGGAATGTTGATGCTTCCTGGAATTGCCCCTCTTGTTTCTAATTCTTTTGGCGTACGAACATCAATGAGCAACCCGCCGTTAGCAACGATGTCATCAATTTCATGCCATTGCACCGTTTCTACCATACCATCTAACACGTTTGATGCTACATATCCGGCCATATTGACTGGATCTTTCGCTGATGAAAACGGCGGAGCATAAGCTAATTCTAAGTCTGGTAAATCATATACGGTTAATCCACCTTTTATCGCTGTTGCAATAACGTCAATACGTTTGTCCACTCCATCTTGTCCAACCGCTTGCGCCCCATAAATGCGACCTTGACGATCGAAAATTAACTTTAATGTCATTTGCGTTGCACCTGGATAATAGCTTGCATGGCTCATTGGATGAACGTGAACAACTTCATAGTCGATGCCATGGTGTTTTAATATTTTTTCGTTCAATCCTGTCGCTGCTACGGTCATATGAAAAATTTTGGCGATTGACGTACCAAGCGTTCCGTTATACTTTACGTCACGACCGTTAATGTAGTCAGCAACAAGGCGACCTTGACGGTTTGCTGGCCATGCGAGCGGAACAAATGTTTCAAATCCATGAATAAAGCTTTTGACTTCAATTGCATCACCGATTGCAAAAATATTTGGATCAGACGTTTGTAAATGTTCATTTACTTTAATCGCACCACGAAAACCAAGTTCCAATCCTGCTTCTTTCGCCAACTGACTTTCCGACTGAACACCAATGGCTAAAATGATCATATCTGTTTCGATCGTACGACCACTTTTTAACACGACACGACGTCCTTCGTCTTCAAACGCTTGTACGCCATCTTCTAAAATTAAATCGACACCATGCTCTTTCATATGTGTATGCACAATTGCTGCCATCTCGTAATCAATCGGTGCCATGACTTGATTCGCCATTTCTACAAGCGTCACATGCACACCGCGCTCGGTTAAGTTCTCAGCCATTTCTACACCGATGAAGCCACCACCAATAACGACAGCACGTTTTGGCTTTTCGCTATCGACAAATGAACGAATACGATCCGTATCTGGCACATTACGCAACGTAAAAAGTGCTTTTGCTTCATCAATACCTGGAATTGGTGGTACAATTGGTTTTGCCCCAGGAGACAAAATAAGAACGTCATAAGGTTGTTCATATTGTTCATTTGTTCGTAAATTTTTCACTGTTACCGTTTTTCGATCACGGTTAATGCTTATCACTTCACTTAAATTACGTACATCAATACGAAACCGTTTTGACATACCATCAACTGTTTGAACAAGCAACTTACTGCGTTCTTGAATGACATCCCCAATGTAATAAGGAAGTCCGCAGTTTGCAAATGAAATATATTCGCCGCGTTCAAACATAATAATTTCATCTTTTTCGCTTAACCGACGTAATCGCGCTGCGGCGGAAGCTCCACCGGCTACACCACCAACAATGACGATTTTTCTCATCATATATCCCCTCCATATACAAGTACGTGTAACCGTATTATAACAAACAATTGCTTCATAAAGTTTGAACAGTTAGTGACATTTTACCATCTTTAACGTATTTGCACGCTCATATTCCTTTATATAATATCCTTGTACAGAAAAATGATAACGTCTAAGCAATCGAATCGCGACATTTTTCTCTAAATGGTTTTTTGCAATAATGATCACTTGACGATTTGGAATGGCTTGATAATGGCGTTTTAAGTACGCAACCGGAATCCGAAGCGCTCCATTCATCTCGTCTTTCTCATTGTAGTCACGCACATCAAGCAATGTCACATGTTCATATGATGATAAAGATGTCAACTCTTTGACACCACGAACAGGTACATAACGATAATACAAAGCATATAGTACGAACAGAACAATGACTGTATAAATCATATTGTCTTACCTCCCTTACACATCATACCCTAATAGGTATACAAAATCAATAAAAAAGAGCTGATTTTATTCAGCCCTTTTTAATATAAGTAACCGTTGTTTTAATTGTTCCTCCATTTCAACAAGCTCTCGTTCCACTTGCTGGCGCTTCATTCGTCCTTCTTGTTGAATTTTTAATGTTTCTTCAAGTGTTTCTAACAAATTTTCTTGCGTTTTCTTTAACGTTTCGATGCTGACGAGCCCCTCTTCATTTTCTTTTGCTGCTTCAATTGTATTGATTTTTAACATTTCTGAGTTGCGTAACAACAATTCGTTCGTCGTTTTTGTTACCGCTTTTTGCGCTTCAACTGCTTTCTTTTGGCGAAGCAACGTTAGTGCGATAACAAGTTGATTTTTCCAAAGTGGAATGGCAGTCAAAATCGACGATTGAATGCGTTCAACTAACGTTTGATTGACGTGTTGGATCAGTCGAATTTGCGGTGCTGTTTGAATCGTAATTTGGCGGCTTAATTTTAAATCATGAATGCGCTTTTCAAGCCGATCAGCAAATTGAATCATATCATTGACTTCTTGCACGTCCATTTGATTTTGTGACTGTAATGCTTTTTTTTCTAACTCCGGAATCGTTTTTGTTCGCAGTTGTTCGAGCTTCACTTCAGCAGCAGCAATGTAAATGTTTAAGGCATCAAAGTATTCTTTATTTTTTTCGTATAACGTTTCTAACATCATAATATCGCGAAATAATATTTGACGATGTTTTTCAAGTTGATCAGCGATACGGTCAATTTCGACACCTAATTTTTGATATTTCGACAAAATATGTTGGACAGACTGGGTGACAGATTGAAACATACGTGCCAAAAAACTTTTTTTATTCATCGCAAAATCTTCTACGTTAACTTCTTTCATTTTTGTCATGAGTTCATGAATCACTTCTCCAACAGGCCCAGCATCTTTTTTTTGTACATGATTTAAAATCGAATGAGAAAAGCGCGATAGTTCGGCTTGGGCTGCCACACCGTATTGCAAAATGGCTTGATGGTTGCGTGGATCAATTTGCTCAGCAAGAGCTAACGCTTTTTGCCGATGTTCCTCCTTTAATTGATCGATTAATCGCGGAGATGATGGCTTTTCGCTTACTTCTGTCACTTCGCCAAATGGATTGGCAAGCAACGAATCGATCGAGCTTGTCCAAAGTACTTCATCGTTTTTGTTCATGCTTTTTCTCCTCCATCATTGTTACTGTATGCTTAGTGGATAACGAAAGAGGCTTATCTGCTGTAATCGTATGTTTCATAAGTTTTACTTCCGTTTGTAAATCAAATAAATCTTCTTCAAGCATGTCCAACAGCTGATTTTCTGCTTTCGTAAGTGCAAGATCAAGCGCTTGTTCCGCTTCACCAATCGCTTGCCGAATTTCATCATTTTTCACCGGCTGCCTCATTAAATAAATGTACTTATTAATAATTGTAACAATCGAATCTAATGTCGTATTAAAAAATGGTTGCGCGACAGCTAAACGATCCGGTTGTTTTTCAACTATTTCAATCATTTTTTGACAAATGGAGTACAGGCGCGAAAGTTTGGAAAACATCGCAACCGAACGAACTCTCCACAAACTTTGTCCAATTGTCCGCACCTTTTTTTTCGCCTCTTTCAACCGATCATCTTTTGAAGGATAATGTTTCTCCTCTTTTTTCTTCATGTAAAATGAATACATTATTCCTATACTTCCCCCGATCAAAAATGAAATAAGAAATGGCAAGCGAAATGCAAACAATGAAATCAGTGCACTAAATAAACCGACATTCCATGACACAAACCATCGCCATATCGTTCGAATGACCCGTTTCATCGTCGTCCTCCCATCGTCTATGATCCTTTATTTTACTACGATTTCATGCGAAATGGAAACGATGACTATACTACGTACGAGCGAAAGAATATGTTTCGACTTTCATAAAAAAAGACGCAACATGTCGTTGCATCTTTTAGTTCGAGTCGAAATGAACGATCCGAATCCGCTCTCCTCCAAAGAGCGATATTTTCTTCGTTTGTTCTCGTTCATCTGTCACCATTTTCACTTCATATAATCCAGGAACATACTCTCCTACTTTCATTAACGATGCATTCGTTTCACCGACGTATGTGTTGTTAATCAAAATACGGGCTCCTTGCTCGTTCGTTTGCACATATACATGGTATAACGCAGGTTCAAATTTGTATGTTCCTTGTGACAATTTCATTAAAAAAATCGGTGGAGTTGACGTTAATCCTTTTATGTAAACTCGATCATCTTTTTGTCGGTCTAACTCTTTTCTTATTTGGTCATAGGTTTCTGGATGTTTACGCAAATACGCAAAAAGCGGTAAAAGCGACACCTTATTTTCTAATGGAACATCGATGAACTGTTGCAACATATGCATATCTTCTTGGCGCAACGCTGCGATGAATTGCTCGATTGCTTTTTGTTCATTCGTCTTTTGTTTCGCCACTACCCATGCACCGACGACACATGTGCTGACAACGAACAATAAACATACAAAAACAAATAGTCGTTTTTGCTTTCGTCGTTCGCTTCGTGTCATCGCTTCTTTTGGTAATCCCCCTTGTTCATCCATATGTATTTCCCCTCTTTTTCTCATATTTACATCATCATATGTATGAGAAGAAAAGGGAAAATATGAGAAAAAGAAGGGGCTACACACCATATATGTACATCACGGTATGTGCCTTGTCAACGACAACGTCACAGCTTCCCAATACGCCCATTTTTTCTTTTTTGCAAGCCAACCATATCGTCTGAGTTGCCGACTAACAAGCAAATGAAACCAACCATGTCCAATGACGACAACGGTTCCCGTTCGAGCATAGTGGACGAGCTGTTGTGCCGCTTTCATCGCTCGCTGTTTTGTTTTGGTATAAGGCTCCTCTCCATATCCAAAAAACCATAACAAGCGCAACAAAATAAGCCACATCCATAGCGGATATACACCTTTCATCCACTTTGGCGGTTGAGGGAGTGGGGCTTCATTTAGCCATTTGTGCTCCTCAATTGGACTTGCTGGTTGCAATAAAGACGCTGAATGGCGAGCGCGAGCAAGCGAACTAACAAGGACGACAGATGCGCATTTTATTTTTTCTTTTGCTTCCGCATACGATAGAGGCTCGTCATAAACGATCGCCTCATCGTATGCTTTTAACCAATTGATTAATTGTTCTCTAGTCATCCATCCGCCTCTTTTACAAACAGGCTTTCCGTGCCGAATAAGAATAATCATGCTTGTTTTTCCTCCATCATTTGAAACATGACAGCATACAACCACGCACTGCATACCGCAAGTAACATTAAAATAAAAAACGTCCAATGATACGCAAATGGCAACGTCAAAACGAGCGGTGCCATCATGCGCCCAAGCGTAAAACGTAAGCTCGCTGCAGCAAAATATTGTCCACGCATATGCTCTGGTGCCAATTTAGCGACAAATGTTTGTTGTAAGCCGACTGTCATTAGCTCGGCAAGTGTAAATACAGCAATTAAAATAACCATAATCCATAACGATGTGGTTTGACCAAAAAGAAAAATAGCAAGTCCGTACAAAAGAGAAGAAAAGATAAATACCCACTTTTCTCTATAGTTTTCCATCCACTTCGTCACAGCTACCGTAAATAAAGCAACAAGCAATCCGTTTTCCGCAATAAGAACACTAAACGCTTTTTCTCCACTTAACGAAAGCGACCAATGCCCAAGGGAAAATAACGTTTGTTTGGACACAACATCTTTAATGTAAACAGGAAGTAAAATATCTAATTGCATAAATGTTTGTGCAACGAGAATACCAGCAACAATGAATAAAAGAAACGTACGGTCTTTTGCAATGAGACGATAATTGTTTAACTGCTCAATAAAAAACGTATACCATGTTCCTGTTGGTTTTCTCCATATTGGTGCAGTTTCATCTAAATAAATAAAAAGAACAATCGCAACGATCGCACAAAACGTTCCTGCAATCAAGAATAAGAAGAAACGATATTGTGGATAAAATATTCCACCAAGTAGTGGCCCGATGACGACCATGACGTTATTCATCGTGTAAAATACAGCAAACACTCGGCTTTGATCTTTTTCCGAAACGACATCAGCGACCATCGCTTGACTAGCAGGCCAATAAAGCGAGCCACATACGCCTACGAGGGCAAAACAAATAAAACTCATCAACGGTGATGAGAATAACGGTGAATTGAATAGTGCAAATAAGAAAAAAGCAAGTGATTGTCCACATGCTGCAACCACCATCATTTTTTTTCTCCCGAATCGGTCAGCAAAATATCCACCAAGCAAATTAGCAATCACCGAAAATAATTGCGAAATAACAAGCAGTACACCTGTTTTTTCTCTACCGAACATGCTAGAAAAATAAATAGCGATAAAAGGGAATATCATCCAAAACGTAACCCCAACGAATGATTCCCCTATTAAACGAATGCGTAAGTTTCGATCCCAATCCCGTATTCGCATTGTATTCCCCCCTTTTAAGACAACCATTTTGTTATTATACCATTTTCGTACAAAAATTTCGCTAATAAAAAAGATTGACAAAATGACAGAAAAATAAGAAAATAAATTCAAAAGGAAGTGAGCACTATGAAAATAGTGAAAAATGTTATCGTTTCATACGCGACGGTCGTGACCATTATAGCGTTACTTCCTGCTTTTTTAGTTACAAATGATGTAAGTATTATCGATTCATTTCTTTCAGCAATAAAAGACTAAATCTCCTGCCTAGGCAGGAGATTTTTTTAGCCATTTCCGCAACAACCCATGTTTTGGTGCAATCCATAAAGAAACAAAAAAGATAACACCTGTCGCCACTGCAATCGCTCCAGAAACGGAGACATTAAACGCTGTTGCCCCCATGTAACCGATCATTGATGCCAACACACCAATCATTGCACTACATATCAGCATTACGTTTAGCCGATCTGTCCATAAGTATGCCGTTGCACTTGGTACAATAAGCATGGCTACAACTAAAATTGCTCCAACACTATCAAATGAAGCAACGGTCGTCAGCGACAACATCCCCATTAATACGTAATGAATAAACACGACTGGAATCCCAAGCGTTACAGCCATTTCGCTATCAAATGAGCTAATTTTTAACTCTTTATAAGCAAAAACAATGACAAATATATTGATTGCTAAAACAAATCCAAGCAACCAAACGGCTTTCGGACCGATGCTTTTTCCGCCAACTTCAAGGACATCCCACGGCACAAATGCAATCTCCCCCATTAAAGCGTGTTCAACGTCTAAATGGACGCGATCCGCAAATAAGGAAATAAGAACAACCCCAATAGCAAACAAACATGTAAACACAACACCGATAGCAGCATCGCTTTGTACCCCTTTTTGATGCAACAATTGAACGAGAAATGTCGTTAGCAATCCAACAAGCAAGGCACCGATGAGCATAGACACCCCTTGCAGCTGATGGCTCACCATATATGCGCCTACAATCCCTAGCAACACACTATGGCTGATCGCATCAGACAGCATCGACATTTTTCGTAAGACGAGAAATGTACCAACTAATCCACAATTAATTCCGACAAGAGCTGCGGTGAATAAAATCCAAATCGTATAGCTCATGCTTGTTCCCCTCGCTTATATACGAGTTGTTTAGATCGCAACGTTCGTCTTTGAATATAACGACGAATCATTTTGCTGCATAAGCCGCGTTTCGGGGCGAATAAAAACGAGAAAAGAAATAGCATGGTCGCGAAAATAATAACAAGTGGACCGGTTGGCACATAAGCAACTAGACTCGTATATGCCCCAGCAACTCCTGACAAAGCACCAAATACTCCAGCTAACAATGTCATCCACTCGAGCTTTTCTGTCCAATATCTTGCAGCTAACGCTGGCGTAATAAATAGTGCAGACATTAACACAACCCCAACCGCTTGTAAACCAATTACAACAACCGAAACGATTAAAAACATAAGCACACCGTTCAACAGTGACACGGGCACACCGATCCCTTGCGCAAACGTCCGATCAAATGTAATAATTTTAAACTCTTTAAAAAAAATGAGGATCGTGATAATCATAGTTATAGCCGTTACCGTTAACACATTCACATCGCTTCCAGTCAACGACGCCGCTTTTCCAAACAAAAAGTCGTTAATTCCACTTTGATTTCCACCTTCATGTTGATTAATCCACGTTAATAACACAATACCTAAACCAAAAAATACAGATAATACAATGCCGATGGCGGCATCTTCTTTAATGCGCGTATGTTTTACGATAAATTGAATACATACTGTAGCGATATACCCTGAGCAAGCAGCACCTATTAGAAAGACGAGAAGCGATTTTTGTCCGTAGAGAAGAAAAGCGATACAAATACCTGGAAGTGCAGCATGTGCCATCGCATCTCCTATTAAACTTTGTTTCTTCAGCAATGCAAACGTACCAATCATTCCGCTCGCCAATCCGAGCAAAGCCATGCTTGTAAATACCCATTGAACATTGATGTCCATACGCGATTCACCCCACGATATGTGCCGCAGAGAGGAAAGTGACCTTTCCACCATACGTTTTTTGAATATGATCGTACGTAAATACACTTTCCGTCTCGCCAAATGCAATGACGCGTTTATTTAACAATAAAACGTAATCAAAGTAATCTCGCACCGTTTGCAAATCATGATGAACGACTAATACTGTTTTTCCACGCATTTTTAATTCATTTAACAGTTGGACAATCGCTTTTTCTGTTGCGGCATCGACTCCAACAAACGGTTCATCCATAAAATAAACGGATGCATCTTGTGCAAGCGCACGCGCCAAAAATACACGCTGTTGCTGTCCGCCAGATAGTTGGCTAATTTGTCTTTTCGCATATGGTAACATGCCGACTTTGTCTAAACATTGCATAGCGATATCTACATCTTCTTTTCGTGGTCGTTTCCACAATCCAATATGACCGTATCTCCCCATTAATACAACATCAAGGGCATTCGTCGGAAAGTCCCAATCGACAGAATTTCGTTGTGGAACATATCCGACAAGATGACGTTGCTTTTCATACGGCTTACCATATACGAAAACATTTCCATGCATACGCGGAATAAAATTTAACATCGCTTTCATTAACGTTGATTTTCCTGCGCCGTTTGGACCGATAATTCCGACTAACTTCCCTTCTGGAACAGAAAATGATACGTCTTCTAATACAAGTTTTCGATCATATGCAACGGTTACCTGTTCAACAACTAGCGGATTCATCGTCATTCCCCCTTCAATGCTTGTGCAATCGTTTTGACGTTATAACGATACATGCCAATAAACGTTCCTTCTTCTGTTCCTTCTCGCCCAAGGGCATCTGAAAATAGTTCTCCACCGATCGAAACGTGATGACCACGCTGTTTTGCTCCCTCGACAACCGCTTCAATTGCCTTTTTCGATACACTACTTTCCACAAATACAGCTTGAACATTTCGATCAACAATCATATCGATGAGTTCTTGAATGTCTTTTAATCCATATTCTGCATCTGTACTTAATCCTTGCAAACCAACCACTTCGATATCATATGCACGGCCGAAGTAATGAAAAGCATCATGAGCTGTAATTAAAACGCGCTGTTTTCTCGGAATGGTGTTCATCTCTTTTTTCGCTTCTTCTTTTAATTGCATCAGTTGAGATTCATATGCTGCCGCTCGTTCTTCGTATATTTGTTTATGTTTCGGATCCATTGCACTTAATTCGTCTCCTACCATCTGTACAGCGTAACTCCATAAATCAAGGTCAAACCATATGTGTGGATCATATACTCCATCTATTTCAATTAACTTCTCTTTCGGAATCTCTTCACTTACCGCGACGACTTTTTTCGTTTTTGACATTTTCGTAAATATTTCTCCCAGTTTTCCTTCTAAATGAAGTCCATTGTAAAAAATGATGTCTGCTTGACTTAATTTTTGAATATCTCCTTGCGTTGCTTTATACAAATGAGGATCTACCCCTGGCCCCATTAGCGCTGCCACGTGAACATATTCTCCCCCGACATGTTTAACAAGATCAGCTATTTGCCCTGTCGTTGCAACGACATAGATGACATCTTTTTTATTCTCTTTTGTTTCGCATCCAAATAACAATAACAAAGCGGTCCATATGACCATCCACTTTTTCATATGCGTCCTCCTCCAAATTTGCATCAGGATATAAAAGTTTCCTCAATGCAAAAAATTAGCGAAAAAAATTTGTTTACTCGCTCATCATATGCATGAGCATAAAACGACGTGATGTGTGGGATAAGCAAAAAATGATGATTCGAGTTAAAAAAGTTTCTTTAAACCAAATTTAGTTTTATCTTATTCTTTTCTTTTCACGATGTCAATATTTTAATTTTCAAAAAAAGAAGTTTTTCTTCATCTCATGCTATAATAGCGATTGTTCGATATAAAAAAACATTTGTCCTTTAGGAGTGAACAGAATGACAAACACACAATTGAAACGAAGCATTGGATTCATTACCGCAACAGCGATCGTCATTGGCACTGTCATCGGTTCTGGGATTTTTATGAAACCTGCGATTGTTATCGGAGCAACGGGCAACTCAACACTTGCTCTTCTCGCTTGGGTCATTGGAGGGATTATTACCTTAGCAAGCGGATTAACGATTGCAGAAGTAAGTGCAAAAATTCCTGAAACAGGCGGGTTGTATGTATATATCGAAAAAGTGTACGGACGGTTTTGGGGCTTTTTATGTGGATGGGTGCAAACGATCATTTACGGTCCTGCCGTCATCGGTGCATTAGGGTTGTATTTTGGTGCGTTATTTGCAGGAATTTTTGCACTGCCAAAGGAAAGTGAACTTTGGATCGGAATCATCGCTGTTTTATTTTTATCTGTCATTAATATGCTCGGCTCACAATTTGGTGGAATCGTCCAAAGCGTGTTAACTGTGGCAAAGCTATTACCTATTTTTCTTATTATTATCTTCGGAGTCGTAAAAGGAAACGTGCCGATCTTCGGTATGGATAGTGGCAGTAGCCAAGCGATCAGCATGGGGGCAGCAGTTTTAGCAACATTGTGGGCGTATGACGGATGGATGAACGTTGGATTTGTTGCTGGTGAAATGAAAAATCCGGCAAAAACGTTACCGAAAGCTATTATCACCGGTATTCTTATTGTCATGTTGGCCTATGTGACTGTGAATGTTGCATTGCTTCATGTCCTTCGTGCCGATGAAATTGTTGCGCTCGGTCCAAACGCAGCAAGCGAAGCAGCAACCATTTTATTTGGGGCATTCGGCGGAAAATTAATTGCTATCGGTATCTTAATTTCTATTTTCGGCTGCTTAAATGGAAAAGTTCTTACATTTCCTCGCATGCCATTGGCGATGGCAACAGATAGGTTATTTCCGTTTTCCCGTTATTTTTCTCGTATTCATCCAAAGTGGCGCACGCCTGTATTTGCAACGTTAATGCAAATTACTATTGCGATTGTCATGATGTTACTTGGTAATGCCGATCGCTTAACGGACATTGCTATTTTTAGTGTCTTTTTATTTTACGGCTTTGCTTTTTATGCAGTATTTTTATTACGAAAATCATCACCATCTAACGAACAATTATATCGAGTGCCACTTTATCCATTTACTCCAATCGTTGCTCTTGCCGGCACAGCATATATTATTATGAGTACGGTACTCCATGCACCGCTAGATGCGTTTTTATCGATTGTTGTTACAATATCCGGTATCCCGATATATTATATCATTACAAAAAAGCGACAAGGATAACCCTTCGTCGCTTTTTTCAATAATCTCTTCCTTTTCCTGAGTCCGTCACATCAAGTAATGGCTCCGGATAAGGTTGAAAATATCGTTGTTTCAATAAATATTCGTTTTGATAGCGAATCGCCCATGAGCGAATAACTGTTGTTACACTACTTAACGGCAGCTTGCCTACTCGATATTTTTCTAACAACTCATGAACATACTGTTTTTCCTCACTGCTTAATTCATGTTTAAAATAACCGACCATATGTTGACAAACATTAATGTTCGAATTTCGGCGTGAGCGCCGCGCAAACAACTCATATAATGTTTGTTCATATTGCAAAAATACCTCTTCTATCGGTAAACGTGCTTGGTTAGCAACAATATTTCCTAATTGTTTCAATTTTTGTTGATGATACGCCATGAACAAATATTTATGCTCAGCGTGAAATTCAACGAGACGATGGTGTGATTTTGTCTGTTTCACCTCTCGAAACAAAGCAAGTGTAAATAACTTCGTCAAAAAATGCTCTCGAATAACGAAATTCGTTAATCGTCCCTCTTCTTCCACAGCTTTATAGCCAAACATTCGTAATACATGTTCAGCAAACATACCGCTCCCTTTTCCTGCGGCAGGTCCTTTTTGCTTGCTACTGTATATCTTGACGTCTTTTATCCCGCATGACGGTGACCGACTTTTTAAAATAAAGCCATCTACATCTAACAATTGGTTTAAAAACAAAAAAGAAAACTCATTCATTTGCTCGGTAATATCCATTCCAGTTGACGGCTGAACGAGCCGAACATTTTCTCCATCTTTAACGAGTCGGATTGTCTCCCGTGGCGTACCAAGTCCGATTCGCACCTCTGGACATACAGGAACAAATTGAACAAATGGCCATAGTTTGTGGACGACTTCATCATTCAGTTGATCACCATTATATCGACAAGGAGAAAAACCAAGACATTCACTTACAACGACAATTGGTTTCGCATAATGCCACATCACCCGTCTCTCCTTTACTTATTTTTGCTTATCATATCGCATAAGAAAAAAAAATACACGTATCAATGTGCAAAGAAAAACGAAAAATTTCGAATTTGAACGTTTATACAAAAAAATGATTGATTATATATCAATTTTGTTTTATTATGCTTTATGTTGCTTATTCTACAATAAAATGATCGTTATTGATGCATATTTTTGTATTTATATAAAGATCTAGTTTTATATTTATGCACATATGAATATTTGTTTAGATTTCTGAATCATTTTGTTATATTGACTATTTTTATTTTTATATTACGATAGTAGTAATGTTATGTATCCGTTTTCAAAACATAAAATGGAAGGTGGTTTCAGAAGATGAATGTTGCACAGAAACATACTCAACGACGTCACTTATCTGACGTACTTAAGTTTCTCGTCCCATCGCTTATTGGTGTATTTCTATTTATGGTCCCTGTTCCTTATGAAGGTGAAATGACGATCCCTGTAGCCATTTTAGCAAAATGGGTAGAAGGAAACTTTAGCTCGGCCATTCCAACGATTTCTGTTTTATTTATGTTTATCGCTACCATGGGCACAATCATTGCCAAAATCGCTTATCCTTCTTTCATAATGAACAGCCCATTTCTTCGTCGTTTATTTGATGTCAATGGTCTATTTGTTGCCGCTCGCATAGTTGGAACGATTTTAGGAGCGATGACGTTATGGAAAATCGGTCCAGAATGGGTATGGTCAGAAAATACAGGTGCGTTGCTATTGTATAGCTTAATTCCTATTTTGTTTTCTGTCTTTTTGTTTGCTGGCTTGTTTTTGCCTTTACTTTTAGATTTCGGCTTACTCGAATTATGCGGTGCACTTTTGACGAAAATTATGCGCCCGGTATTTAAACTGCCTGGCCGCTCGTCCATTGACTGTATTGCTTCTTGGTTAGGGGATGGAACAATCGGCGTATTGTTAACGAATAAGCAGTATGAAGATGGCTTTTACACAAAGCGGGAAGCGGCAGTAATCGGAACAACCTTTTCTGTTGTATCAATTACATTTAGTATCGTTGTTATCACGTATATGAAACTTGAACATATGTTTGGTGCGTACTATTTTACGATTGTTGTTGCTGGTCTTGTAGCAGCGATCATTATGCCACGCATCCCTCCATTATCAAAAAAGCCAGACACATATTACCATGAACATCACGTACCAGTTGATGAAACAATACCAGCTGGGTACACATCTTTTCAATGGGGATTAAAACAAGCGGTGGAAGTCGCACAACGCAATAGCAATATGGGAAAGCTATTGAAAAACGGTGTACAAACGGTTATCGATATGTGGTTAGGTGTATTACCTGTCGTTATGGCCATTGGAACGGTCGCATTAATCATTGCTGAAACAACACCGGTGTTTGAATGGCTTGGTAAACCGTTTGTACCAATCTTGTCTCTCCTACAAGTGCCAGAAGCATCAGCGGCTGCACAAACGATGGTCGTCGGCTTCGCAGATATGTTTTTACCAGCTATTATCGGTAGCGGCATTGAAAGCGAATTTACTCGCTTCGTTATCGCTTGTGTTTCTGTCACACAACTGATTTATATGTCTGAAGTAGGTGGATTACTTCTTGCATCAAAACTACCTATTACATTTAAGGATCTCGTCGTCATTTTTCTTCTCCGCACACTCATTACGTTGCCAATTATCGTTTTTATTGCGCATCTCATTTTTTAACGCAAAAGGGCGGTCATCTCGCCCTTTTTTATTTTTCCTCCATTTGTCCAACCCAATAGCACGATTGTTTCATAATATGGAGAGAGGTGACAATATATGTTTAAAAAACATATAGGAAAAACAATCGGTTTATTCATTAGTCAACTTGTATTATTTTCAGAAGCGATCGCTATGAGTGATACGATTGATGTAACACAATTACGTGGAACGGAATTATATGTTGTCGTCGGTTTTTATGTGTTCCAAACCATTGTAGGTATTTATTTTGGTAATCGTTATGATCGAAAAACTTGCGTCAAAGATTTAATATATCAGTTAAAAAGCAAAGATTTTGCTACAAGTACATTTGAAAAAATCGCTGCGCTCGTTGATCGCGATCCAGATAGTCGCTTAACGATTTACTTACTTCAAACAAAAACAGATAGTCATCCTCAACAACAAACCGCATTTGAACAGCTATTAGTTGAAGAAACTCGAAAAAGCGATATCGTAGCTAAATGGTCAAACGATCAATACTTAATTATCGCTGTCGAAAACGGTGCGAAACCATCTACAATGATTGAGCGGATTAAAAAAAATAGTCCCATATCTTTTCTCGCTGGCTATGCCACATATCCAGTCGAAGGAGAACAATTGCAACAGCTTTTACAAGTGGCAAAAGAGCGCATGTATGCTACACGTACGACAAAATAAACTATTTAACACATAAAATATGTGGTAGTATATCAATTACATCTGTTGCCAACACACTCATCGGCGCATATCCACTTTGTACAATGATATCCGCTGCTTTCCCATGACTCCATACAGCGTTGCTGATGGCCGCTTGCACACAGTCATGTTGCATCAGTAGCGCAACAATCATCCCTGTTAACACATCACCGCTCCCACCTTTCGCAAGCGCTGGGTTGCCGGTCGTGTTGACATATTGTTTGCCATCTGGAGTGGTCACAATCGTATACGGTCCTTTTAATACAACATACACGCCGTATTCCGTCGCCAATTGCTCACTAATTTGAAAACGATGTTTCTCTATGTCTCCAACTGATCGTTGAAGCATGCGCGCTATTTCTCCAGAATGTGGCGTAACAATCGTTGGCTTCGTTCGCTTTTTTAATAGCGAAGCATACTCGTTCCAGAAAAAAAGCGCATCAGCATCAAGCACAACCGGTACATCTTGCGTGAGTGCTTTTTGTACCATTTTTTTCGTTCCTTCCGTTCGCCCCATCCCTGGTCCGATGGCAATCGCGTCGATATCCAATGAGGTGAAATCCATCGCACCTGAAAAATAGCCGTTTTCCGATGGACAAGGAAGGATCATCGCTTCATGTATTCGGTTTGCCACCACCGAATAAATATCGTCTGGGATCGCGATTGTCAGTAATCCTGCTCCGCTGCGAACAGCAGCTTTCGCTGTTAGCGTAATCGCCCCCGGCATAGAGCGTGAGCCACCGATGACAAGCGCTTTTCCGTGCGTTCCTTTATGAGAAGAGCGTTTTCTTGCAGGAAGCGTCCGCTTCACGTCTTCTTTTGTCCATAATTGACGAAATGAAGCTGTTTCTTGTGCACGGGGCGGAATACCAATATCAACAACGATTAATTCACCGTAGTAATCGGCAGCTGGAAACAGATAGGCACTTAATTTTGGGCATTGAATCGTTATTGTCACATTCGCTTGAACAGCGATATCGACTTCCCCTTTATTCGCAGAAACACCGCTTGGAAGATCAATCGAATATACCGTCAATGAATGGATATGATTCATCTCGTGTATAATCTCTTGATAAGGAGATTTCACGTCTCCTCTGACACCGATGCCAAGCAATGCATCAACAACAACATCGTAGCAATCTAATTTTAATGTATGTTCAACATAATTTTTCACTTCATATCCAGCGTATTTGTAAACATGTAACGCTCGTTTTGCCGCACCTTTTAATTTTTCACTTGATGGGACGATCCATAAATCAACGTTATATCCTTCACTTTTTAACAATCGGGCAACGACAATGCCATCACCACCGTTGTTACCACTCCCTGCTAATATCGCAATTCGAGCAGTTGGATCAAGACGTTGTCGCAATACTTTGGTGACAGCTTGTCCAGCATTTTCCATTAATATATCTTCACCTATACCTACTTGCTCAATCGTATAGCGATCTATCTCATACATTTCGGAAGCTGTTACAACTCGCATCGCTATCCTCCTTTTCTTCTTATTATACAAAAAAATTCATTCGACACATGCACTCGTATGATGAAAATGTTTTGTCGACTTTGTCGAATCGTTGACGTTAAAGGTTAAAGGCATTTCCACGCGGTCCTCTTTGTCACTTTTCTTTTGGACATGTCATACATTTTCATATAAAAGAGCTGTGAACAAGCATGCCAGAACAGCTTCTCCTCCAACTCGTTAACCTCGTTCAAAACGTATCCGAAAACGTGCAATGGATCAAGCAAGAGTTTCAAACAATGAAGCAAGAAATTAGTGAATTAAAAACAAAAGTGAATAAGCAAAATGAAGATATTCCTTGATTGAAAGAACAAATGAAAGAAAATACCGCAATGATCAAAGCTGTTCGGAACAATCAGCTACAACAACGGCGTATTCACGATGCAGTGCGACACGAAATTGCTCACATCCGCGGAGAAACGGCCACAAAACGAGATATCACCTACATTCATGAACGACTTGACTACCAGCTCGGCCACATCGCACGCACAGAGGAAGAACTGCATATGTTATAACGATAAAAGCGTCGTTTCACGTTGTGGGAACGACGCTTTTTATGACTAACCTTTTAACATATGAAATACTTGCTCGACATCTTTATCTCCGCGACCTGATAAGTTTACGATAATGATTTGATCGCGATCGAGCGTCGGAGCTAGTTTCATGGCGTACGCAACTGCGTGAGCACTTTCTAGCGCAGGAATGATCCCTTCCGTTTTTGAAAGTGTTTGAAATGCTTCTAATACTTCATCGTTTGTGACTGTATAATATTCTGCCCGACCAGACGTTTTTAAAAAGCTATGTTCCGGTCCAATTCCTGGATAATCAAGCCCCGCAGCAATTGAATATGTTGGTTGTGGAGTTCCTTCTTCATCAAGCAAAACGAGGCATTTAAAGCCGTGAATAATCGCAGGGACACCTTTTGTCAACGTCGCTGCTTGCTCTGGTTCGACTCCGATCAAACGTACACTCGGTTCATCGATATAATGTGCAAAAGCACCAATCGCATTACTGCCACCACCCGCACAAGCGATCACGACATCAGGCAAACGTCCTTCTTTCTCGATCATTTGTCGCTTACTTTCTTCACTAATGACAGATTGGAAATGTTTCACGATCGTCGGGTACGGATGTGGTCCAACGGCTGAACCAAGCAAATAAAATGTATGTTCATAATTTTGGACATAGTCGTTTAACGCCTCATCGACTGCATCTTTCAATCTCCCTTGCCCTTTTGCTACTGGAACAACTTTCGCCCCTAACAACTCCATTCGAAAAACGTTCAGCGCTTGCCTTCTCGTATCTTCTTCCCCCATATAAATGACACAATCCATTCCAAACATCGCACAAGCTGTCGCTGTCGCTACACCATGCTGTCCGGCGCCTGTTTCAGCAATGATGCGTTTCGCTCCCATGCGTTTCGCTAATAAAATTTGCCCGATGACGTTGTTAATTTTATGAGAACCGGTATGGTTTAAATCTTCTCGTTTTAAATAAATTTTCGCTCCGCCAAGTTTTTCAGTTAACCTTGAGGCAAAGGTGAGCGGATTTTCTCGTCCGACGTACTCTTTTAAATAAAACGCAAATTCCTCATGGAATGTAGGATCATCCTTGTATCTTAAAAACTGTGCCTCTAAATAGTCTAACGCTTCCTGCAGCGCCGGCGGTACGAAACTTCCGCCAAACTCTCCAAAATACCCTCTTCTCTGCTCAACTACACTCATCTTCTTTCCCCTCTCTATTTTTCAAATTTACTACAAGCATACTCATCTTTTTGTTGAAAGTCAATGAATATTCAGAATTTTATTTTCGTACCTTTTCTAAAAATGCTAACATTTTATGAATATATTCCTCTTTATACATGTCAAAACTTTTCACATGTTTCGCTTTTTCGGTGAGCCAAAGTTCAAATACGTCCGGATGTTTGTTGTACATGTTTACACTTTCTTTGTATGGAATGGACGGATCGGCTTTACTATGAATAAATAAAATCGGGCGTGGAGCAATTGCATCGACCGCTTTGATCGGCACCGACTCCGCTGGGTCTAAATCGGTAATCATCGGAATAAGGGTAATGATTAAATACGTAAACGGCACGTTCGGCAAGTTTGTCCATACAGGCATATATGTCCGCAAATATCCTTCTAAATCGCTAAACGGACTGTCCGCAATAACCGCCTTCACATCTTTATCCATTCCCGCGGCTAAAATCGACGTTGCTGCTCCCATGGACACTCCATACAGAACAATCGGTTCGGAATAGTGTTGTTTTGCATAATCAATGACGCCAAGCAAATCATACTTTTCTTTTGCACCAATCGTTGTCATGTCTCCTTCCGATTCGCCGCTGGCGCGAAAATCAAACATAATGACGCGATATCCTTCGTCTGTTAGTGCTTTAGCAATTGGCAAAAACGGCACGTTCGGCTCGTAGCGATTGCCGCCATAACCGTGCGAAAAAATAACGGTCATTTTCGCTTGTTTCGTCGGTTCTATGATCCAGCCTTTTAGCTTTAGTCCCCCATCTTTACTTGTAAATGTCACATTTTGATAAGCCATTCCGTAATCTTTTGGTGTCTCAACGACCGCTTTTCGCTCTTTATGCGTCAAATTCCAGCCGACGTAAATCGAAATGGCAACACACGCAATCGCCGCAAGTAACAACACACCAATAAACGACGGTACAAGCCACTTTTTTGTCTTACGTTGCCTTTCTACCTGTATTTGCATCGTCCTCACCTCTCTTTTTTCCCATTATATCGCGAGCAAAAACAATAATGAATAAAAATGTACGATATGTATGTATATGTGGTAGAATAAACAAAATGTCTTTCACGAAAGGAATGAAACCATTGGCTTTTACACATACATTTACAAAAGAAGAAGAAATCGTTCATGCGATTACGCATGGCGTTGGTGCGGTGTTTAGCATCGCAGCGCTTGTTATTTTGACGGTCACGGCTGCGATGTACGGAAATGCATGGCACGTCGTTAGTTTTACTTTGTTTGGGGGCACAATGCTTATTTTGTATTTGTCATCGACGATCGTACACGCATTGCCGAAAGGGAGCTGGAAACGGTTGTTTGAAATTTTCGACCACTCCGCGATTTACTTTTTTATCGCTGGCACATATACGCCGTTTTTATTTTTAGCGGTGAAGGGCGCAATCGGTTGGACGCTATTTGGCATCGTCTGGGGGCTTGCACTCCTCGGTACCGTATTTAAATGCTTTTTCGTCAATCGCTTTTTATATACATCGACGATCATTTATGTGGTGATGGGCTGGTTGATTGTGTTTGCATGGAAACCGCTCGTTTCTAGTCTTTCGTTAGAAGGAGTTGTCTACTTAGTCATTGGCGGTATTTTATACACGATCGGCGCGGTTTTTTACGTTTGGCGCGGGTTTAAATTTCACCATGCCGTCTGGCATTTGTTTGTGTTAGGTGGGTCTGTTGCTCATTTTTTTGCGGTGTTTGTTTTAATATAAGGCAAGGAACCGACGTGGTCCCTTGCCCTTTTTATACTTCTACCTTTTTCGTTTCGTTCATGATGGCTTCAAAATAGCGAACCGATATCATCTCGTCATCGAATAAATCGCATCCCCAAATATGCTGTAAGAAAAGGCGGGCGATGATTTGTTTTCGTTCGCTTTCTCCCGCTTCTTTTAACGCGATGACGCTCAAATACAAGTCGCAAAGGCGATTGGCAATTTTTTTGGCGTGATACGTTTGCACGTCTTCTCGTTGTCCGTTCAGTTTTTGAAGCGACTGCACCAATTCACGGAGTCCGTTTTCGACTGACCCCGCAAATGCGCGTATTTCGCCAGGGAGTGCAGCGAGTTGCTCGCTTATTGTTTGAATAAACGTTTCATGGACGCGATATTTACGAATGAGGCGTAGCACTTCGAGCCCTAAAATATTTGCTGTTCCTTCCCACACCGTCAATACTTGGGCATCGCGAAGCAGGCGCGGGGTGACAAAGTCTTCAATGTAGCCGTTTCCGCCGTGCATTTCAATCGCTTCATGAGCAAACGCAATCGCTTCTTCCGCTGTGCGCATTTTTAAAAGCGCAATTAACAAGCGGTTCCATGCTTTCTCTTGTTCAGATGCTTGCTCTGGCGTGCGCATCACACGGTCGAAAAAGGAAATTAATTCAAAACAAGCGCTCGTTTGTACTTCTTGGCGCGCCGTTAAGTTGGCTAGCGTTTCTTTCACCATCGGATATGATATAAGCGTATGCCCAAACGCTTGACGATTGATTGCGTATTGCTTCGCCTCTTCTAGCGCTCGTTTCATAATGCCAATCGAGGCGACAGCGTTGCAGACGCGCGATAAATTAAGCGCTTCCATCATATAATAAAACCCTTTTTTTGCATCGCCAATTAAATAAGCTTTTGCCCCTTCAAATACGACTTCCGCCGACGGCACAGCACGAACACCAAGTTTATCTTTTAAACGCCGAATGTGAATGCCGTTTAACGCGCCATCGTCGTTGCGCCACGGTACTAAAAATAAACTCAGCCCTTTCGTCCCCGGCTCGCTTCCGTCGATGCGGGCAAGCACTAACGCAACTCCGCACATACCGGCGTTGCTCGCAAAATATTTTTCTCCGTAAATTTCATAATGATCCCCGCATAAAACAGCGCGCACTTCATTGGCGCCTACATCCGAACCGCCTTGCCTCTCCGTCAAAAACGTCGCGCCTTCATACAGCTCGACTTCGCCAGTAGAAATGACGTGCGGCAAATATTTCGCTTTGATTCGTTCCTCGGCAAAATGCTCTAATACGTACGCCGTTGCCATTGTGAGCGTCACCGGGCAATAAAACCCCGGCTCGACTTGTGATAACAAATAGCCCTGCGCATATGAATAAATGTAGTTGCCAACACGACCAAGCGCAGGAATCGGTTTATGGACATAGCCGACAATGCCTGTTTCATACGTTTCTTTTACTGTTTGTTTGTATCCTTCATTCACCCATATTTCAGAAATATCGTTACCAAAACGGTCATATTTGATGAGCCGCGGCTGTCCTTCGCGGTCCGTATGTACCGCGCGCCGGTCGATATCGGTCATGCAGCGTTGCCAAAACTTCTCTAACCCTTCCTCCGCATACGCAAAAAATTCTTCGTCTAAATATTTTTTTAAGTTGGCAAGTAAGTTCGGATCAACTTCTCGTAGCTGTTTCATTATGCATCCCCCTCAACACTTGTTTCAATATTTTTCCTGTCGCATTGCGCGGAAGTTCAGGAATGACTTCGTATAGCTTTGGAATTTTATAGTCTGCAATTTTACCAACAAGAAAACGTTTACATTCTTCAGCAAGCTGCTCGATCGGCTCTTTTGTGACGACAAACGCTTTGACCGTTTCGCCCCATTCCGAATGGGGCACACCAACCACTGCCACATCAACAATCGCTGGGTGCAGCTTTAGCGCATCTTCCACTTCTTTCGGGTAAACGTTCACCCCGCCAGAAATGATCATATCTTTTTTCCGATCAACAATCCAAATGTACCCGTCTTCGTCACGGCGCGCTAAATCGCCTGTATATAGCCAACCGTTTTTCACCGTTTCCGCTGTTTTTTCTTCGTCTTTATAATAGCCTTTCATAATGCCTTCTCCAGCTAAGATGACTTCACCGATTTCGCCAGGCGGAACTTCTTGTCCTTGTTCGTTGACAATTTTCACTTCACAATGAAGGGCGGCATCTTTGCCTATGCTCCCTGCCTTTGTCGCATGTTCTTCCGGCGATAAATATGTTCCGTTCGGTCCGGCTTCCGTTAGTCCGTACAAACACATGAGTCGATTCGTGCGAAACTGTTTAGCGACAAATTGCACTTCATTTGCTGATAATGGTGCCCCGCCATACGTCCAATATTGGACAGACGATAAATCGTATTCGTGAAGTCGTGGATGTTTTGAGGTGAGTAAATAGGCGACTGGTGCTCCGAAAAAGTGGGTAATTTTATGTTTCGTGACTAGCTGTAACAATGCTTCTGGGGAAAACGTTGGTGATAACACATGGGTGGCCCCGACGTACATACCGCCGACAAAAAATAAATGAAGCGGCGCGGAATGGCTAAGTGGCATCATATGCAACAGTCGGCTATGCTTATCCATTTTCGTTTCTAGCGCCATCATTGTTGCGACAGCGAAAATATTGCGCGCTGTAAACAATACTCCTTTTGGTTTACCGGTCGTTCCGGATGTGTATAAAATCGTCGTTTCGTCATCTTCATTCAACGGACAAACAATCGGGGAAGCATCGCCGTTTGCAATGAGTTGCGTGAGCGAACGCCAAGCGTCTGCCGCTTCCCCTGTTTTCACCCAAATGACGTCAACCGTACGAACAAGCGAGGCAAGTTCCTGATAAATCCAATCGTGTGCGATCACTGCTTTTGCTTCGCTATGTTCGACAATGTATTGTACTTCTTGCGCTGTTAACCGCGCATTGACTGGTACGATGATCGCGCCAAGGCGCAAGACGGCAAAATACGCATATACAAATTCTTTCGTATTTGGCATATATAATACGACTTTATCGCCTCGTTTGATGCCAAGTGAAGCAAGCGAAGAAGCGAGCCGATTGACTGTATCGTCTACTTCTTGATAAGAAAGCGACACGTCACCATCAATTAGTGCTACTTTGTTCGGAAACTTTCGCGCATTACGCGCTAACAACTCAGAAATGTTCATTCGGTTCCCTCCAATTTTTGTAATCGTTCACGAAAATCTGCCAAAATTGACTCCATTTCTTGTTTTAACTGCATTAAGTCCTCAATCCGCTCCGTCACCTCCTTTAACTTTTGCTCACCGTATGCAATTGTTTTTTCCAGTTGTTTTCGACCGGTGCGATCATTGTCAAACAAACTAATCATTTCATGGATTTCTTCTAACGAAAAACCGAACCGTTTGCCGCGTAAAATGAGCTTTAGCACCGCTCGGTCTTTTTTCGTATACGATCGCTGGCCCGACTCGGTGCGAATGGGTGAAATGAGCCCACGTTCCTCATAATATCGAATCGTTCGCGTGCTAATATCAAACTGCTCGGCCAGTTGGGAGATCGTATAATAGTTCATCTTCGTCACCTTTATTTTTAAATTTTCTGAATTTTATTTTAGTTTACGTTTACGTAAAAGTCAATAAGAAAAGAAGCGTACGCCTTTAAAGCTGTTGCCAAACGGCAACAGCCTTGCTTATACGTTCGAATGTTCCCATTGTTTTGCAAGTTCGATAAAGAAAGAAAGCGATTCAGGATTTGCCATTGAGCCAACGTTCACCGCTTTTTCGAGCGGGAAGCCTAGTAAAAGTTTGCGAATAGGAATTTCCATTTTCTTTCCGTTTAACGTTTTTGGGATTTGATCGACTTGGTAAATCGCATCCGGAATAAAGCGCGGCGATACATGCGCTTTAATGGCTTCTTTCACTCGTTGTTTTAATGTATCATCTAGCTCCACCCCTGGTTGAAGGACGACAAACAACGGCATAAACGATTTCCGCCCCATCACTTCTAAATCAATAACTAAGCTGTCGAGAATGCCATCGACCGTTTCAACAGCGCGGTAAATTTCGCTCGTGCCCATGCGCACACCCGCACGGTTAATCGTTGAATCGGAGCGACCGTAAATGACGCAGCTTCCTTCGTCGTCAATTTTAATCCAATCCCCATGTTTCCATACGCCTGGGTACGTATCAAAATAGCTGTCAACATAACGGCGATCGTTTTCATCGTTCCAGAAAAAGAGTGGCATGGACGGCATCGGTGCCGTGATAACTAATTCCCCGACTTCATTGATCAGCGAACGTCCATGTTCATCAAACGCTTGCACGTTTGCCCCAAGCGAACGGCATTGTAGCATGCCTGCACGAACCGGCAAAATTGGCGACCCACCGACAAACGCGGTGCATATATCTGTTCCACCACTACATGAGACAAGCCAAACATCTTTCACATGCTCATACACCCAAAGAAACCCTTCGGTCGTCAGCGGCGATCCTGTCGACAAAACCGCTTGTAAATGTGAAAAATCGTAGATTTCTTTCGGTTGAATGCCTTGTTTCATGCAAACGTTAATAAACGCTGCGCTTGTGCCAAAATGCGTAATTTTTGCCTTTTCGGCAAGCTCCCATAAAACGTTTGCATCAGGAAACGTTGGGCTCCCGTCATATAACACAACCGTTGCCCCGACTAATAGCCCGCCAATTAAAAAGTTCCACATCATCCAACCGGTCGTTGTAAACCAAAAAAATGTGCTATCCCGTCCAATATGATATTCAATCGATAAAATTTTTAAATGTTCTAGTAAAATGCCCCCATGCCCTTGCACGATTGGCTTTGGTAGTCCGGTCGTCCCGGAAGAATATAAAATCCAAAGCGGGTGAGCAAACGGTACCTGCTCATACACAAGCTCGCCTTCTTCTTGCAATATGTCCATCCATAATAAAACAGAATCGTTCCATGCGCTTATATCGTCACGCAAATACGGAACAACGATCGTCTTTTTTAACGATGGGAGTTTTTCTTGCAACTCTTTCACAACAGGCACTTTATCAAACGTTTTCCCGTTATATTGGCAACCGTCCACCGCAAATAAAACGGTCGGCTCAATTTGTTGGAAGCGATCAATGACGCTATTGGCACCAAAATCTGGTGAACAACTTGACCAAATGGCGCCAATGCTCGCGCACGCCAAAAATGCGACGACGGTTTCTGGAATATTCGGCATATAAGCAACGACGCGGTCTCCTTGTTTGACGCCAAGTTTTTTCAGTGCCGAAGCGACCGATGCTGTTTGTTGTTTTAGTTCTTCCCACGTCACTTCACGAAGCGAAACGCGCTCGGAACGAAATAAAATTGCTGGTTTTTCCTGTATGTTGCGAAAAATATGTTCCGCATAATTTAACCGTGCCCCCGGAAACCAGTTTGCCCGCGGCATTTTTCGCTCTTCTAACACACACGTATACGATGCAGACGACTGAACGTCACAATACTCCCACACCGTTTCCCAAAATTGCTCAAGGTTCTCGACCGACCATTTCCATAGCGCCGCATGCGAATCAAATGAAAGTCCTTTTCTCTTCTGTAGCCAATCCATATACTTTTTCACGCTTGATTGTTCGATTTGCTCTTTCGTTGGAGCCCATAAAATATCTCCCTCTGCAATCGCTTTCATCTTCTGACCTCCTTTTGAAAAGAAAGAAAATTAAGAACATTTACATTATACACTATATGATCATCCAAAAAATATATAAAAAGACGCATCGGCTTTGTTGGCCATGCGTCTTTTTTATCCAAATACAATCTCTTGGCGTTCGTCGTCCCATTTCATTTCAACATATTTTTTTTCTTCATAAAACGTATACATTTTTTTACCAAATTGAACCACTGTTCCTTCCCACGCGTGTTCAATATAAATTATCTCCCCTTTTGGCACAGCTAACACCGTCTTAATGCCGAGGGAAGATCCGACCTCTTTAATTTTCATTCCTTTTTGCGCATACGCTTCACCACCACGTAATACTCCGTGAACAGTCAATGTTCCTCCGGCGTAAATATTACAATTATAACAACCTTTCCCTGTTATAATTACATCGCCACTTCCATGAATGACGCTATTTAAAGCATACGAAAGTTCAATCGCATCGTTTTCTTCGCGATCATATTGTCCGATAAATGTATTAAGTTCACGAAGCAAATTTGCCATGCCCTCTAAACAGTGAAATTGATTTGGACGATCTGCAAGCAAACAGCCGTCTAACTGCGAACCAATGTCGAACCACTGTTCACCAATTTGTTCACGCTTTTGTTCGCACATCGTTTTATACTGTTTCATCGCTTCCATCATCGTTTGAAACTTGCTTTCAAGTAATCTCTTTGTCAGCGGATAAATATCTTGTTCACGAATTTTAGACATGACCATCAATTGTTGAATGGCAACAATCATTCGTTCAAGCGATTGGCGAATTTGTTGTAATAAACCGATAAGTTGTGTAACGAGCATTTTATTTTCCCCTGATGTGACTGTACCGCTAATGACGTTTTGTTGAATAAAAATAGATTGTTGCGCACGAATTTTTGCACGATTGACATTTTGTAAAATCATAATGCTACCGAGCGCTTCAACGACCATCTCGTCTTGAACATTGCCCATAATTTCAACATCCCCTTTAAAACGAATGTTTCCTACCGATAAATCGACATCCCCTTGATGAACGAGCTTCGGAATAATAGAAACAACAACTGTTTTTCCTTTTTTCGCAATTTGTGGTCTTCCGCCTGTCGTTGCTAAAATGCGATTGTCATCCATCGTTACCCCTTTACCGAGTTTAATCATGATCGGATGCACTTCACGAACAGGAATCACTTCATTCGTCACTGTTAACCCCGGCTTTCCTGGCTGCGGAGGATGAACGAGCGCGATTAAATCTCCCTCACCGACCGTCGCAATCGTTTCCATTTCACGGTAATCAACGGTTCCGTCTTCACGGGCTTTCGGTATTCTTTTTCCCTCACCTACTTTCACTTCTACCCATCCGTCTTTTCCTTCCGTTGGCTCAATTCCTTTTGCGATCACAGCCGTTATTTTTTTCTCTGACTGCAATGCTTGACGAATTGCTTCTTCATTTATTCCATAAACAATTCCTAACTCTTGCAGTTTCGCCATCACTTGCTCATATGTCACATCATAAATGAGTTCATTTTCTATTTTTGCTTTTATATGCAATTTATTGGTTGGTAGGTGATCCTCCAATATATATCGACGTCGTATTCCGGGAGCAAACGTCAATATCGCCTCTAACTTTCTAGCATCTATGTCAATTTTCCAGACTGATTGCGCAATACTTTCTTCTTTTGGGTAAATGCGAACGTCGTCTCCTTCTTGTAACGTGATTGTCCCTTCGATGACTTCTCCATTATGTAAACAAATGACACCTTCACCAATCACAATCGTTGGGCTAACGTCCAAACATTCGTAATACAACAAGCCATCTTCGATCCATACTTTTCCTTCTTTCTGTTGAACAACTTGTTTTGTTTGTTGCTTCTTCGTTAGTCGGACAACGGCCGGTTGTGAAACGATACCGAACAACTTTTTACGCTCTTGTTGTATGATTTCAATGACTACTTCTTCGCGCGTTGCTTGAAGCTGTTTTAGACCATCTTCAATAGCCTCTTCTACCGTTTGTCCTTTTACTTCAATGTACTCCATCCTTTTCCCGCCTTTTTCCTTATCATTTACTATTGTTTTTATTATAATAGTAAAAGGATAAAAGAAATAGTGAAAAAAGTCGGAACCCTCTATCATTTTAGGAAAAAGGATGGTTGAGATGAAAAAACGATGGATATTTAGCACGATGCTCTCTGCCAGTTTATTGTTTAGTGGATGTGCGCAAAAAGAAAATGATCATGCTCAGGAACATCAAACAAGCGATATACGCGAAGAAACAGCTTCCATTCATCGTTTGCCGTCTTTTTTAGCCAAACATAACGAATCTATGGCCCACTTATACGAACAAGCCGCGTCACATCAAGAGTTGCTAGAAAACATTCCTTGTTATTGTGGATGTGGAGAGTCAGTCGGTCACGAAAACAATTATGATTGTTTTGTATATGAAAATAAAAACGATGGGGCAGTCGTTTGGGACGATCATGCGACAAAATGTGGAGTTTGTTTAGAAATTGCAGCTATTTCGATTGAGCAATATGAAAAAGGTATGCCTGTGAAAGATATTCGCCGACTTATCGATGAAACATATAAAGAAGGCTATGCCAAACCGACACCGACAAAACCGATGTAAAAAACCGAGCATTTCGCTCGGCTTTTTATTTTTTCGTTAATTGCCATGCCCGCTTGAGATCTTTCCATGAAGATGCTTGATTATACATAAGCACGCCACCACGATATATTTTTGACCCAAACACAAATAAAAAGGCAATTGTTCCGACGAGTAAAACAATGCTAAAAGCAATTTCCCAAGTCGGAACGTGTAACATTCCAATTCTTAAAAACATGATCATTGGAGCAAAAAACGGAACAAACGACATGGCTGTAATAAACGAAGATTCTGGTGCATTCAAACCAAACATCGCCATAATAAATGCTGCAACAACAAGCATCGTGACAGGTCCAGCCATTTGTTGTACTTCCTCTACTCGGCTAACGATCGAACCGAGCACTGCAAATAACATCGCATACAACAAATAACCGAGCAAGAAAAAGACAATGCCATATATCATCAAAGAAAGTGGTAGTTCGTTCATGCCTAGCAACTGACGTAACATATCACTATTTTTCATCGATGCATAACCAACTGAAAAAATAATGACAAACTGCGTTAAACTTAACAAAGCAATTCCTAAAATTTTTCCGAACAATTGTTGAATAGGTGAGATACTTGAAATTAAAATTTCCATAATGCGTGATGATTTTTCTGTTGCCACTTCCATCATAATCATACTTCCATACATTAAAACGAACATATACATCGCAAACAATAGCACATATACGATCGCTCTTGCCTGATTTAATTGTTCTTCTGTTTTTGCATGTTCCTCAAGCGCTACTTTCTCCATAGCGATTGGCGCATATAACGCATTAATTTGATCATACGTTAATCCAATTTGTTTTGCCATCATTGCGATTTTAACGTGTTGCAATGCTTGCTCAATCTCATGGGTGACATCGCTATCTGCAATATTTTTCGCATAATATGTCACTTTCGGTTTCCCGTGTTGTATATGAAGCACGATATACGCATACCACTGTTCTGTTTGGACAAGTTTTTTCGCCTGTTCTTCACTTTTATCATGACGAACAAGTTTTATTTGTTTATTCGATTGCAATTGCGCTTGCAATGATTCATACCATCCGTTCGTTTCGTCAATAACACCAATCGTCTTTTCACCACCATCACTAAATGCTTCTATAATGCGATCTAACTGACTAATACCAAATACAATAAAAGCGGTAATGATCGTTGAAATGAAAAAGGACTTTGATTTTAATTTCGTTACATACGTATGAAGAAAAACGATCCAAAATTTATTGTTCATACGTTGCACCTACTTTCTCAATGAAAATGTCATTCAGCGATGGTTCTTCTAATGAAAACGTACGAATAAACCCTTTTGCATAAATATGTGCAAGGATGCGTTGTGATACACTTTCATCTGCTACTTGTAAGCGAACTCCTTCAACCATCTTCTCGACTTTTAATACGCCGGGAATGTCTGTTAACGTTTCAAACGGAAGTTCCCCGTGAATAATAACATTTTTCTTGCCAAAAGATCGCTTGAGTTCTTTGATCGATCCATGAACAATTGGTTTCCCTTTATGCATAATACATATATGTTCACATAATTGCTCGACATGTTCCATCCGATGACTTGAAAAAACAATCGTCGTTCCTTTTCGTTGCAAATCAATGACTGCCTCTTTCAACATTTCGACATTTACCGGGTCTAATCCGCTAAACGGTTCGTCTAAAATAAGCAATTGCGGATGATGTAACACCGCGGCGATAAATTGAATTTTTTGTTGGTTTCCCTTTGATAATTGCTCTACTTTTTGATTTTCATATTGTGGTATTTTAAAACGCTCGAGCCAATAGCGCATTTCTTTTACAATCTCTTCTTTATGTAATCCTCGCAATCTCCCTAAATAAATGAGCTGTTCTTTTACTTTAAGTTTTGGATACAATCCTCTTTCTTCTGGTAAATACCCGATGAGATGACTATGCTTATATGTAATGCGTTCACCGTTCCACGTGATCTCACCTTTCGTCGGTTCAAGCAACCCTAAAATCATTCGAAACGTCGTCGTTTTTCCCGCTCCATTCGCCCCGAGAAATCCAAACATACCCTGTTCTGGAATACATAATGTCACATCATCTACTGCTGTAAACGAACCAAACTGTTTTGTTACATGTTGTAACACTAATCCCATGTTTTCCACTCCTTTCTCTTTTATTCCATTATAACGTATAAATACAGGTAAAAGTTTCATACATTTACTTTTTTATGTTCAAAAAATGATGAGAAACATATTTCTTTCTTGTCCATCATTCATTTATAATGGCAAGTAGAGGGGGGGTGAATCGAAGTGGAGAAAGAAACAATTGTAAAAGAAATTGTGAAAGCGCTCGAGCTATTCTCGGACAACATTCATCACGGAATGCAGGAAATGAGCAATCAACTCCGTACTGAAATGCAGGAAATGAGCAATC